>JAFGVG010000215.1 GCA_016938095.1 Bacteroidales bacterium | reverse complement strand
GGATACCATTCAGACACACCTGCCCGATACTGTTAAGCTGGAAACGTATTACCATGAGGATTATGATTATTGGTGGAACGGCACAAGCGGTACTAATATTTATGATGTTCAGGATGCCGGTTGGCAATACCTTATGGTAACCGATGCCGGCGGAAACGGTTGCTCATCTTATGATTCCACCAATGTAGAACTCCTTTTTTACGATGTGGGCGCTGCAGAACTGGTTCACCCGACCGATAACTGCGGTTTCGGCAAGCATGAATTCCCGGTGGTTACCGTTCGTAATTATGGAACCGACAGCATTACAGCCGGCCAAAAGATTGCCGTTACCTATGTGATGAACGGTGGTTTGCCGGTATCCGACACACTGGTACTTGAAAAAACGCTTTATTCGGGTAAAACCATTGACTTCACGTTTGATAAAGGGCCTCTTGATCTTTCACTAAAGGGCATATACAACTTCGATGTCAGCACAACCTATGGCGGAGACACTGTGGTCACCAACGACGCCATAACCCGGAGTATTGAGATTCTGGGTCGTCCGGTGGTTACACTGGGAGCCGACCTGTCAGTGCCGGCTTTGTCACATACCCTTGATGCAGGCACTGGTTATGTAAGCTATGAATGGGATAACGGACAAACCAATCGGACCCGCACCGTTACTGAAAGTGGAACCTACTGGGTTCAGGTTTTTGATGAAAATATGTGCGATAACGCCGATACAGTGAATATCTGGCTTAAAATACGCGACATCCGACCGGCAGGATTTGCCAGTCCGCTTTCCGATTGCAGTTTCAGCTCAGCCGAAACAGTGATCATGCGTGTGCAGAATGCAGGTACCGATACCGTACCTTCGGGCACCAACATCGCTGTAAGTTATAGCCTGGATGGAGGAGCAACGGTTAACGGAACACTAACCTTATCACAAGCATTATTACCTTCGTCGATTGCCACCTATACCTTTGCCGGAACAGTGAATGTAAACACAGCAGCGGATTATTCCTTTGAGGCTGCAGCAACGGCAGCAGGCGACCTGCGACCGGAAAATAACGACAGTACGTTCATGGTTTACCGGTACAACAGGCCTGTGGTTGATTTCGGACTTGATGAAATGGCAAATATCGAAGACGTTTCGTATGTGCTGGATGCAGGCTATTCGCCACATTACGCCTATCAGTGGCAGGATACTGTAACCAGTCATCAATATACCGTCAGGGCTAGCGGACTTTATCATGCCAAGGCAACGGATACCCGTACCCAGTGTTTCGATCGTGATACGGTTTATATTAGCCTTATATATGGCGATGTGGGTGTTACCTTGGCCGATCTGCCGGAAAGCGGATGCTCGGGTACTTTTGAAAATACTACGGTAAGGGTGCAAAATCTGGGGACTTCGGTAATTGGTAACAGCGCGCCCATATATGTGGCCTGCGATGTGAATGGCACCAGGGTTACCATCGATACATTGGTGCGGGCAGCAGGTTTCACATTCAGTCCGGGGGTAAGCCTTGATTTACCCTTGTCGGGTGATATAAACCTTGGATCAGGAAGTAGTGAGGTGGTATTTTATACCGTATATAATGATGATAAAAAACCCGAAAACGATTCACTGCTGATACCCTTCAGTGCATTACCCTCACCGGTTGTGGATTTTGGGGAGGATGCAAACGGTAATCTTCAAACAGACCTGCCTCATATTCTCGATGCGGGTGCCGGTCACAAGTCGTACCTGTGGCAGGATAATGCGACCGGCCAGACCTACTATGTATCGGCAAAAGGAACTTACACTGTAACGGTAATCGGTCAGAACGATTGCCAGACCACAAAAACGGTTCATATAAACATGCAGAACAGTATTGGTGACGCGTATACCGCAACAGGCGAAGTGATTGTCTTTCCCAATCCAAACCAGGGACAGTTCAGTATATCCCTTGAGGAGGATTCCCCTGACGATGTGGTTGTTTATCTGTATAACAGCCTGGGGCAGTTAGTATATATGAAAGAATGTGCTGCTGACCAGCTGGAGCAGGAAAAGATTGAGGTGCAGCATTTATCAAGGGGTATTTACCAGTTACTGATCAGAACCGACCAGAAATTGTACCGGGGGTCAGTGCTGATAGAATGATATAACTCATATTCCACGGGCAGTTGTTAATGACAATTGTCCTGTTTTCAACCTTCGAATCGACTTAATTTTGAAGTCGGTTCGAAGGTTTTTTTTTCACAGTTACAACCCATGATAAACAAATTGATTGTTGGTATATTGCCTTATCTGCCCGAGGGTTTGGTGTGGATATTCAGCAAAAGATACATTGCAGGGAAAGATTTAAAAGATGCCGTAAGGGTTACAACTAAGCTCAACAAAATGGGGGTAAAAGCATCCATGGATTTGTTGGGCGAATTTCAGACGCGCGCCGAAATGATTGATTTTTACAAGCAGGAATACCTGCGGTTAATTGATGCATCTGTTACGGAGCAGCTCGATAATTCATTTTCGGTGAAGCCGACCATGTTTGGGTTGCTGCTTGATGAGGAACTGTGTTACCGGCATATTCGTGAAATAGTCGCCAAAGCAGCTTCCTTTAAAAGGTTTGTAAGGATCGACATGGAAGATTCACAATGCGTCGACAGGGAGATTATTTTGTATAAAAAGCTTCTTGAAGAGTTTCCGGGTCATGTAGGCATAGTGCTGCAGGCATACCTGAAGCGAACCATGAGCGATCTGGAAGACCTGGCAGCATTCGACCGGGGGCGGGGACTCGTTAATGTACGCATCTGTAAAGGTATATACAACGAACCTGCTGAAGTGGCTTATAAAAGTAAGGGTGAGATTAACCAGCATTTCCTGCTCGATCTTGACTTCATGTTTCGTAAAGGCATTTGCCCTGCCATCGCCACACATGATAAAAAGCTGGTAACTGGGGCTTACCGGTTAATTGATATCTATCAACCGGCACCTGACCGCTTTGAATTTCAGATGCTATATGGGGTAACACCCGATCTGCGCAAGTCGATAGTTGAAAAAGGATATACCATGCGGGTTTATGTGCCTTATGGCAAGGATTGGTACAATTATTCAACGCGCAGGTTGAAGGAAAACCCGACAATGGCTTTTCACATTATAAAGGCCTTATTCTTTCAGGGTTGATCAGTTGCGGGCTGGCAGTTGATGCTTGTTTTGCCGCAGGTTTTCAAGCAGCCATTTTTTGAATTCAAGTTCTACGTTAAAGAGTTGCATTACTTTTTTGGGTGGCAGAAACGCAAGGAATTTTGCTGCATAGGTTTCCAGCAGCCGGGTTTCCTCTTTGTGGTATTGCAGGTATTTTTGAATGGCTTCACCGGCTTCCTTTTCCGACATATTGGCTTTATTGGTTTCGTAATATTGCAGCAGGTTATTTCTGTCGCGGGCAATCTTGTCGCGCCTGTTCTGAAAGTCGTTGTAAACAGGCCAGAATTTGGCTGACTCAGCCTGTGTAAGCTGCAGCTTTTGGTTAAAAAACGCTGTTTTTTGTTGTTGCAGGCTTTCCTGCCGGTTGGTTACCGATTGTGCCTGTGTGCTAACAGTGGACAGTTGTATAGCCATTGCAAACAAGATCAGCAGTATTGATTTGGTTATTCGGTTCTCCATGTTGTTACTTCTATAAGGCGTGCATAAGCTCATATTCACCGATATCATCATTGATCAGAAAATCAATTATTTTATTATCATCAGGCGTGTCACCGGCTATGCTTTCATAACCCATTACTTCAAGAATAATATCTTCGTTGATCGAATAAAGGCTATGTTCCACTTCCTGGGATATTTCGCGCTGCAAGTTGGTCAGTGCCTTGTTCTGATTGGTGTAATGCAGGAGGTACCTGCTTCCGGCGAGCACAAATAGCAGCAGGGCAGCAGCAGCTGCATAAGTCAGCCAGTTGATGTTCTTTTTAACAGTTAATGGTTTTTTATCAAGGGCCTCGATGGTATTGTTCAACCTGTCAGGAAAGCTTTGAAAATACCCTTCGGGCACACCAAAAGGGTTATCCCTTTTCAGTGTTTCAATAAATTTGCCGGTATTTTCCTGTTGTTTCATGATATTTTAGTTCTTCCTGCTTTTATTTGATGTTTAAAAGTATAAAAGGTTTAGTGTTCTGTTATAAATTTTTCAATTTTTTTAACGGCCAGATGATAGGAAGCCTTTAATGCGCCAACCGATGTCTCCAATATTTCGGCCATTTCCTCGTATTTCATTTCATTGAAATATTTCATATTGAAAACCAACCGCTGCTTATCGGGGAGTTTGAGCAAGGCTTTCTGCAATGCCAGCTGTAATTCGTCGCCATTAAAGTATTCATCGGTTTCAAGTGAGGCTGTCAGTTGCTTTTCAACATCCACCAGCGGCAACATCAGCCTTCTTCTTTTGTGGTTTAGCAATGTAAGCGCTTCGTTGGTGGCAATGCGGTACAACCAGGTATATAAACCGGCATCTTCCCTGAAGCCATCGAGCGCTCCCCAGGCTTTTACGAAGGTATTCTGCAGGGTATCGTCGGTATCGTCATGGTTAATCAGCAACTTCCGGATATGCCAGTATAGTTTTTCCTGGTATTTTTTTACAATCAGGTCAAAAGCATAATGGCGCTTCTCTTTTATCCGGAAAAGCGCTACCAGTTCCCTGTCGGTGTGAACGGATGTTCTGTCGCCCATGCCTGATTGTAACGCGAATTATTAATACTTTGACTATGTCTGCCGCGAAAGGTTTAATCCGGGGAAATCTCTTTTATGCTATTTTAAACCGGGGTAAACAAAAACCAGCAGCAATATGGGTGTGCTAAGTTTTAATAAAGTTGAATAACTTCCGAAGCGCCGGATCGTACTTCGAAAACTTTGTTGACCGTGTAGAGTGTCATTTTGGCATTCATGGCCCTGAACACCACCCTGTATTTGCCGGGCTGCAACTGCAGGGTTTCGTTTTTCACCGTGTTATCGAGGTTGTACACCCATTCTTCGTCGGAACTGCTTTTCCGCAGGTAAATGCTGCCGTATCCCACAGCTGATCGTATCAGTGTCACCAATCCGGGCCTTGGAATTTCGATGGTGGTGGTGTGGCTTTGTTTGATATCTACATTGTTCAGGTAAATGCGCGGAAGAACAGGTACTTCGAGATCGTATTTGCCGGTCAGGTATTTTTCTTCGTTGTACATTTTTTGCATGTTGAGTGTGGCCATGGTACCGGATTTTCTGACAATGAACTCAATGCCACGGTATTGCAGGGGATCTGCGGCTTTTACCACAAGGGTTCCCTGGGGCACATCAGCTGCAATGATGGTGTGTTTGCCGGGCAACAGTTTTATATTACCAACATCTACGGGGGGTAACGTATTCACGCGCATTCGGTATACCGGCAGGTGGTCAAGCGTCAGTGTGTCGGGTAGTCCGCGATGATTGAGGGTATGAATATAGTTATAGTAAATTTTTCCTGATACATTATCGTAGAAGGTACAGTTTACATTGGTTTCCGTGGGATTACCTCCCTGGTCGAGCAGGTTGATCTGTGCCGTGGTAGCGTTGAGGGCCTGGCTGATGACCACTTCCATAATTTCACCGAGCTTTTCCTCGTGTGTGGCGTTGTAGTAATTGCCAATACAATTAAAGGTGTGCTCAAAATTTTCATCAATGCCAATGCCAATAACGAATGGTTTTAAAACAATTCCTTTTCGCTGAAGGTCCTGCGAAACGGCACAGGCATCACCGTCGCATGCTTCCACCCCATCAGTGATCAGTATAATCACATTTCTGCAGTTTTCCACATCGGGTGGAAAATCTTTTCCCCCCATTTCGAGTGAGTAGGCAATGGGTGTAGTTCCTTTGGGTACGACAAAACGCAGCTTTTGCCTGATAAGAGACGCATTTCCGGAGGCAAAAGGCACTTCAAGTTTGGTATCCTTACAATTCTGAGGGGGTACAGGGCTCTGGTGACCATACATTCTGAGCGCCATCTTTACGTTAGGAACCGTTTCGAGGCTGTCGATAATGTGTATGAGTACCTCGCGGGCAATGGCAATCTTTGTTTTCTTTTGCCACATGCCCAGCATGCTTTGTGAAGCATCAAAAATGAACAGTATCCTGGTTTCGGGAGGTTGGTATTTAGGCGGATTTTGCTGACCGGTTGCCGGCAGGCTCACAAAACATACCATAAAAGCCATCAGCAGCATGAGCCTTGAACATCCATACCTTATTTTTTTGTTCATCATCTGCGTTGAATAGGTGATTTGGTTAATCTCTATTGAACGATACGTGTTTAATAAGAGTATGTTTCACTAACTTCTTTTCCGTATTTGTTCCCTGAGCCACCGTAGGGCTTCTTCCTCGCTGGTAAAAAGCCGGGTTGGCACCTTTGGTTTGCTGAACCTGAGATAGAGGTTGGCAAAGGAGCTCGATATTTTGGAATCGACAAGGATGGCGGTTCCTGCAACATGAGGTCTGTATTGGGCAGCAGCGTATGCCCTGGTTTTGGAATCGATGAAAAACATGTTGCGGATGTCCATCAGATTTGCACAAAGGTGATCCTGATTCCATTCATCACCTGTCTTTGTCATCTTCTCCAGCGTGTCCATATCGAGTGTACAATTGTTAATAGCGATGTACCTGAAGATGTGATCATCCTGCTGAATCACCTGTATTTTCTCGTTAATCGTGATGCTGCGCATATTATTGAATGGCTATTATTTAAGTTAATATTTTTTTTACGTGGGTATAGATCAAATGTTTATCTTTATGAAAACATAAACAAATTTATCAGAAAAATATTCAGTAATCCTAACTATAGTAATTTAATCATTAAAGCCATGGCAGATAAATCAAATTCCAGACAATCCTCAAAAGATGAGGGCCTTTTAAGCAAGGCTAAAAAGCTTTTGGATAAGGCAGAAGATTACGTTGAAGATAAACTGGATGAGTTTGATAAGAGTGATATGAAGAAAAAGATAGGAAAGTTTGCGGATAAAGCAGAAGATAAGGCTGAAGAAGCCATGAAAAAAATTAAAAAAGCAGGAAAGAAAATTGTTAAACAAGCTGATAAACAAATTACAAAGATGACGGATAACTTAAAGGAAAAACCCAAAAAAGCTGCTGCTAAAACGAAGAAGGCTGCAGCAAAGGTCGCAAAACCCGCTGCTAAAAAAGCCGCAAAACCTGCTGCAAAAGCTAAAAAAATTACAGCAAAAGCAACCAAAACAGTTGCTAAGGTAAAAAAAGCAGCTGCCGGTGCCGGTAAAAAAGTTGCCGGTGCAAAGAAAGCCGTAGCCGCAAAGGCAGGCAAAACTGCAGCCAAAGCAAAAAAGACAGTTGCTAAAGCAAAAACCACTGCCGCAAAGGCAAAAAAAGCAGTAGCAAAAGCAAAACCAGCTGCCAAGGCTAAAAAAACCGTAGCAAAGAAAGCCGCTCCGAAAGCCAAAGCGGTTGCCAAAAAAGCTGTAGCCAAGGCAAAACCAGTCGCCGCCAAGGCAAAAAAGACGGTTGCCAAAGCAAAGGTTGCTGCGAAAAAAGCATAACCTGTCCTTTCAGTGACTGTGTAAAAGGTCCGACTTTTTACACAGTCCTGTTTTTTAAAAGGGTTTTAATTCCTTAGCTCAGTACTTCAAACGAAATTTTGGCGTTGACGCGGAATTCAACAATCCTGTCGCCTTTTACCACTGCGCTCATATCCTGAACATAAACAGAACGTATACCGTTAATGGTTTTACTGGCCATTTTAACGGCATTTTGTGCAGCATCTTCCCAGCTTTTTTCTGACGATGCCAGCAATTCGATAACTTTTAAAACTGCCATGGGATTGGATTTATGTTAGTAAAAAGAAAGTTAACAAAAAACTTTACCGAAAGCAAGGAAAAGCTATTGGCCGTTAGCCGTTAGCTATTGGCCGTTAGCTTTGAGTAGATAATTTTTATTGTAACCGGTACGATTTTATTCTTGCTCTTCCGTTTCAGGTGCTTGCTCCTCCAAAGGCTTTTCGATTTCCTTACCCTTTTTTACCTTGTTTTCGAGGTCATCTACTGCAGCCTCAGCTTTGGCAATTTTCTCTTTCTTTTCCTGATAATCTGTATCCGATATTTTTTTGTCTTTTTTGTCTTTTTCAAGTTTAGTTTTGGCTTCTTCAATTTTCACACGGGCTTCTTTTACTTTATCCTCGCCCTGGGTAACAACCGAATCGAGTTCTTTTGATTTCTGTTCATGACTCATTTTTGCCTGTTCAGCTCTCTCCTGGCCAAACTCCTTACCCTGCACATCGCCTTTGTCTTTGCCATATGCATGTCCTTCCTTAGCTTTATCAGCGGCTTTTTCTGTTTGTTCGTCATCCGGTTCAGGGGAATCTGGCATATCTTTTTGTATTTCATCATCAGTTTCTCCAGCAGACTCGGGCTTTGATTCACTTTTATCTGCCTGGTCTGGTTTACCTGCACTGGCAGGTTTACCAACGTCACCGGGTTTACCTCCCTTATCGGGTTTATTACCTTTCAGTTCGCCTGTTTTTTGATTCAGGGTATCTTTAAGCTCCTGCTTCAATTCCTTTTTTTCAACATTCTTGCTTTTTCCCTGCGGGTTTTGGGCATATATGCCTGTAAACGCAAAAAGTCCGAGGCAAAGTACCAGCATGTTTGTTTTATAAATTAGTGTTTTCATTTGGTTCCGGATGGATAAGTTTATAAATCGTTCAATAATTCATCAATTTCCTGAACGGACTGGTCAATATCGGTTTTCAGGCTGTCCATTTCAGATACAAGGGAGTCGATTTTTCTGATTTCTGCTTCCTGCCTGGCTTGCGCGGCTTTCTTTTCCGCTGTGTTGCACGAAGCAATCAGAAAGGCGGTGATGACAATAATTATACTTAATACTTTTTTCATGTGGTATTGATTTTAGGTTCGCAAGAAGAAAGGTACCAAAAAACTTTGCTAAAAGCAATAAAAAGCTGTTAGCTGTTAGCTGTTAGCCAATAGCCAACAGCCAATGGCCAATAGCCAACAGCCAATGGCCTTTCTTAAAATACCAATTCCAGTTTGCCCAGTTCCGCGTTGATAAAATCCATTTCATCGGACGACAGCCAGATATTGGCGGCTCCGGCATTTTCGATGGCCTGTTCTGCATTACGGGCGCCAACCAAGGCAATGGTAATGCCGGGTTGTTCAATGGTCCATCGGATGACCAGTTGCGTTAGGGTAGACTTTTTGCTTTCGGTCAGCGGTTTCAGCTTATCGAGGAAAGCATTGACTTCGATTACATTTTCAAGTGAGAAAAAAGCATTGCCATCGCGGGTGTCGCCTTCGTTAAAACGCCTTTCGGGTTTTACTTTTCCGGTTAGTAAACCACGCTGCAAAGGACTGTAGGCGATAATGGCCTTGTTGTGCCGGAG
>JAFGVG010000214.1 GCA_016938095.1 Bacteroidales bacterium | reverse complement strand
TCCACAAGGGAGGACAGTTTTTCCATTTCATCCATGCTATGACTCGACCATGATGCCCAGAACAGCAAAATAACAACCCTGCCGCGAAGTGATGAAAGGGCAACCAGCGTTCCGGTTGAATCGGGCAATGAAATATCGGGGGCAGCTGAGCCAACCTCAGTCCGCAGAATGTCCCTGAGTTCGGTGACTTTTTGGTTGAGGTCAATTACCGCTTCGGAATTAGGATATAAAGGTGATAACAGGGAATCTACCGTGGCATACCAGGCAAAATCGCTTTTATAATCGAAAACCGGTGCATTCCTCCCCAGTTGTTGGTATAATGCCATGATGATTACCAGCGAACCAGGGTTTTCGCGAATCAGGTCAATGGAGAACTGTTTATGTTCGTTAAAAACCCTGCTGTATGCCAGGTCAATCTCGGCTTTCGCTTTTTCAAAACCAGGCTTACCCCGGCTGTTTTCGTAGCGTGCACTGAGTTCAGTAATTTTTTCGAGGGTTCGGGTCTGCATGTTGACCAGCTTTTGGATCAGCCTCGAGTCTTTTGACCCTTCTACCAAATAATTCACATCAAAGGTTGATGCATGGGTCAGCACCCTGAAATCGTCGCCGGGATGAATGATCAGGTTAATATAATGGCTGGGGTTTTGATACAGCACAAAAAAGTCGGTTTGACCAGTATATCCCCTGAACCGGTATGTACCTGATTTATCTGGCACGGCTGAATCCACCGGTGTTGTACCGGTAAGGGTTCTTCGGGCCAGATGAATCATACTGCCATCGGTATCGCTCACGTGCAGTTCCAACGAATAGTTATGCTTATCGCCCGAACACGAAATGATGAGCCATGCAAAAAATAAAAGGCAAGATTTACGCATATTCCATGAAAATCGAAGTCCAAATTTAATTTATTCCCCGGGAATATTGCAAATTGAATCAACAATTTGGGATATTTGCTTGTTGCTATAAATGAAGTAAAAATCTTACTTCAAGTCATGATTATATGGATAATTTTTAATACCTTGTTATGTTTAAAACCCTAATATAATGGCCTACCTGAAATTTGACAAAGCACAGCTCATTAACCTTGAATACTCGCTGACCAAGGAATTTATCAGGAGTAACCGTGCAGGATCATACAGTTCTTCAACACTGGTTTGGTGCAATACCCGTAAATATCATGGACTGCTCATTGCCCCGGTTGAAAACCTCGATGGCGACCGCCATGTGTTACTTTCATCGCTTGATGAGACCATTGTTGAAAGGGAAAACGAGTTTAATCTGGGCATTCACAAATACCAGGGTGATATTTACAGCCCCCGCGGGCATAAATATGTACGCGATTTTATTGCCGATCCTACGCCAACCATTGTCTACCGTGTAGGCGGTGTGGTATTGGTAAAAGAAAGCCTGCTGGTTGAAAAAGAAGAGCAGGTTCTTGTACGATATACCATACGCGAATCCGACGTACCCGTTAAACTTCGCTTCCGTCCCTTCCTTGCCTTCCGGAACATGCACCATCTGAGCAAAGCCAATTTATACGCAAATACCAAAGCCGTAAACATTCCAAACGGAGCCAAAATAAGACTTTATGACGGATATCCGTTTCTGCACATGCAATTTTCTAAGGATGTGGAGTTTATTCCGGCACCTGACTGGTACTTTGGCATAGAATACAACAAAGAACTACGCAGAGGATACGATTACAAGGAAGACCTGTTTGTCCCCGGCTATTTTGAACTTAGCGCCAGGAAAGGGGATGTGATTATATTTTCAGCTTCCACCACCAAAGCCAATCCCGAGCAATTAAAACGGAAATACACCGTTGAACTCAACAAGCGGATTCCACGTGACAGCTTTAAAAACTGTCTGATTAACGCTGCACAGCAGTTTTTTATTAAAAAAGACAAACGAATCGAAATCATTGCCGGTTTCCCCTGGTTCGGATGCTGGGGAAGAGATACGTTTATTGCACTGCCAGGCCTGACTCTGGCCATTGGCGATGTGGAAACCTGTAAAGATGTTATTGACTCACAATTGTCTAAGCTGAAGAATGGACTTTTCCCCAATATGGGAAGCGATGACAATCCTGCTTTCAACTCCGTGGATGCACCACTATGGTTTTTCTGGTCGTTGCAGCAATATACAAGGGCAGCGAAAACCTATACGGCTATCTGGCGTAAATACAGCAAGGCCATCCGGTCGATACTCGACGCATACCGCAACGGCACGTCTTTTAACATCAAGATGCAGGAAAACGGGCTTATATACGCAGGCGAACCCGGCAAAGCCCTTACATGGATGGATGCCGTGGTAAACGGCAAACCCGTAACCCCCCGTATAGGCTGCCCTGTAGAGATCAATGCGTTGTGGTATAATGCCATCATGTTTAGCATCGATTTAGCCCGCCGGGCCAAAGATGACGCTTTTGTGAAAGAATGGGAAACCCTGCCTCCGAAAATCCAGGAGTCATTTCTGGCTGCTTTCTGGGATCCGCGCAAAGGATACCTGGCCGATGTGGCAGACGGTGTTAATACCGACTGGTCAATCAGGCCCAACCAGGTCATAGCCGTGTCCATGGAGTATTCCATGCTGTCCCCTGAAATAAAGAATGCTGTTTTATCAGTCATCGAAAGGGATTTGCTGACCCCCCGGGGACTGAGAACCCTTTCACCCACCAACGAAAACTACAAAGGCATTTACAAGGGCAATCAGGAACAGCGTGACATGGCATATCACCAGGGGACAGTATGGCCCTGGCTGCTCGAACATTTTTGTGAGGGTTATATGAACCTCCACAAGGAAAGCGGCCTTGGCTTTCTTGAGCGTTTAATCAACGATTTCGAGCCTGTGATGACCGAGCTGGGTATTGGAGCCATCCCCGAAATTTTTGACGGCGATCCGCCCCACCGGGCACGTGGCGCTATTTCACAAGCCTGGAGTGTAGCTGCCTTGCTGAGGATCATACAACGGTATGAAAACATGACCCGGCAGACAAAATAACCGGAAACAAATACTAAACAAACAATATTCTATGCGTGTATTGATGTTTGGATGGGAATTTCCGCCACATATTTCGGGCGGACTTGGTACAGCTTGTTACGGCCTAACCAAAGGGTTACACAGTGTTGGCGTTAATGATATCCTGTTTGTGGTTCCCAAGGCTTATGGTGATGAAGATGCAACCAAAGTCAATATCATTGATGCCGGTGAAATTGTGGTAAGCGACCGGATTGTCGACTACAAGTCGTTTTTCCAAAAAATGCGGTTTATTGAAGTCGGATCTTCCATAAGGCCCTATGCATCGCCTGAAGAATATGAAAATCTGACCGAAGCGGAACGGGCCGGTGTAAAATACCTGGTGCAATCGTCTTTTTCAGGGAAACTGAGCTTTAGCGGAGGCTACGGTCAGAACCTTTTTCAGGAAATTGCCAATTATGCCGTGGTGGCTTCCGTAATTGCCTATCAACAAAAATTCGATATCATTCATGCACACGATTGGCTGGCCTATCCTGCAGGCATTGCTGCCAAAATGATATCAGGGAAACCCCTTGTTGTGCATGTTCATGCCACCGATTTCGACCGTAGCGGCGGAAGCGTAAACCCGTCCGTTTACCAGATCGAAAAAGCCGGTATGGAGGCTGCCGACAAGGTTATTGCCGTCAGCAACCTCACACGCAACATCATCATCGAAAAATACGGAATCAGTCCGGACAAGGTTGTAACAGTTCATAATGCCGTAGAACCTCTCAACAACGGTGAATTAAAATTTGCAGAAAGGTATATTAATGATAAAATTGTGACCTTCCTGGGCAGGGTAACCCTGCAGAAAGGTCCCGAATATTTTATTGAAGCAGCGCATTTGGTGTTGCAGAAAATGAAAAACGTGAGGTTTGTGATGGCCGGAAGTGGTGACATGCTGAACCGCATGATAGGACGGGTGGCCGCCCTTAAAATCGGACACCGTTTTCATTTTACCGGATTTCTTAAGGGCGACGACGTTCATCACATGTTCTCGCTCAGCGATGTTTACGTTATGCCTTCTATATCCGAACCCTTTGGCATTTCGCCGCTGGAGGCCATGCAATCGAATGTGCCGGTGATTATCTCCAGACAATCCGGCGTTTCGGAAATACTGCATCATGCCATTAAGGTCGATTTTTGGGATACGCATGCTATGGCCGACGCTATATATGGCATTCTCAAATATGAAGGACTTCCCAATATGTTCAAAAAGCACGCACGCCTGGAGGTAGACAACCTCAAATGGGAGCATGCTGCCGATAAAGTGAAAAATATTTACCAGTCGTTGTTAAATTAAATACCGTATTCAATTTTTAGCGTATGAGAACGATTTGCCTCTACTTTCAAATCCACCAGCCATTCAGGTTGAAGCGTTACCGGTTTTTTAACATTGGTAATGACCATTATTACTACGACGATTACCTGAATGAGTCGATCATATCGCGTGTGGCCGAGCGTAGCTTTCTACAGGCCAATAAAGTAATCGCGCAGATTATCAAAGAATTCGGGACCCAGTTTAAGGTAGCTTTTTCCATTTCGGGCATAGCCCTCGACCAGCTCGAACTATACGCTCCCGAAGTTATCGAGAGTTTCCAGAAACTGGCCAAAACAAAATCGGTTGAATTTCTTGCCGAAACCTATTCACATTCGCTCGCATCGCTAAAGCACAAGGAAGAATTCATCCGCCAGGTGAATGACCATAAAGCCAAAATCAAAGCACTATTCGGACAGGAACCCAAAGTATTCCGCAATACCGAACTGATATATTCCGACAAAATAGGCGCCGATGTTGCCGAAATGGGTTTCCAGGCCATGATTACCGAGGGGCCTAAACATGTGCTGGGCTGGAAAAGTCCCAATTACCTCTACTGCAATTCCATTAATCCTCGATTGAAAGTGTTGTTGCGTAATTTCCGCGTAAGTGATGATATCGCTTTCCGGTTTTCCAACACCGGCTGGTCGGAGTACCCCCTTACGGCCGAAAAATTTGCCGGCTGGCTCAATAAACTCGATAAAAAAGAAGAAACCCTAAACCTCTTTATCGATTACGAAACATTTGGGGAGCACCAATGGATGGAATCGGGTATATTCGATTTTCTGAAAGCTCTACCCGGACAAGTATACAAAAGGACAAATTTTACCTTCGGGTCACCCACTGAAATAGCCGGCAAGCTGTTACCCATATCCACCATCAATGTTCCGCACGCCATTTCGTGGGCCGACGAAGAACGCGACCTTACCCCATGGCTTGGAAACGAACTGCAGGTGGATGCTTTTAACCGGCTGTATTCACTGGCCGATAAAGTCAGCCGTTGCGATGACCCCAAAATACAGAAAGACTGGCGGTACCTGCAGGCCAGTGACCACTTCTATTATATGTCAACCAAATTTTTTACGGCCGGTTCCACCCAGGCCTATTTCAATCCCTATGAAACGCCCTATGAAGCTTACATAAACTACATGAATGTGTTGAGCGATTTTGCCATCAGGGTGAATTCAATGGTACCGGAAAGCAGCACAGACCAGGAAGTTGCCGGACTTACGCAGGTAATCTCCGAAAAAGATGAATTGATTCGTAAATACGAAGCCGAGCTGAAAAGGTTGAAGTCAACAAAATCAAAAATCAGTACTGTTGCCCAAACCAATGCCTCCAGACCTGCCAGAGCCAGAAAGGCTGCAACAGCTGACGCTAAAAAGACCGTCCCGGCCAAGGCCGTTAAAAATGAGGCCAAACCCCGGAAAACAATAAAAACGGGAAAGCCTGCCACTGTTGCAACTACTGCAAAGACCCTTAAAAAGGGTGCCACCCCCATGGCCAAAAAAACCAAAACTAAACCGGCAAAAAAGGGGAAAAAGTAATTACATATTGTATTTTCGCCATTCGCCGTTAAAAGCGCGGGCATATTAATTGTTGAATAAAACTGAGTTCTATGAACAAGAATTTACTGACTCCTGACTATTTGTTTGAAGTGAGCTGGGAAGTGTGCAACAAAGTCGGAGGCATACATACCGTTATTGCCACAAAAGCACTTACCCTGGTAGATGTGTTGCACAATAACCTGATCCTAATCGGCCCCGATCTGATAAAGGATGAATCCGATGACAATCCCGAATTTATCGAAGATCCCCAGTTATTCAGTGCCTGGCGAAGGCAGGCCGAAGCTGAAGGTTTGCGGCTTAAAGTGGGCCGTTGGAATATTAACGGTTCCCCTATTGCCATCATTTTAAATTTTTCGAACCTATTCCAGGACAAGGACAAGGTATTTTTTGAATTGTGGGAAAAATACAAGCTCGACTCCCTGTCGGGACAATGGGATTATGTTGAACCCGCCCTGTTTGGATATGGTGCCGGCCGCGTAATTGAAAGCTTCATTAAATTCAATCTCAATACCTACGACCGTATCATTGCCCATTTTCACGAATGGATGACGGGTACCGGCGTATTGTACCTGAAGGACAGGCTTCCGCAGGTCGGAACGGTTTTTACCACGCATGCAACCGCGGTAGGACGCTCACTGGCAGGCAATAATCGGCCTCTTTACAAAGATCTTTCGAAATATAACGGCGATGAAGTAGCCAAAGAATTCAACATCATTGCCAAACAGTCGGCCGAAAAACTTTCCGCGCAACATGCAGATGCCTTTACCACGGTGAGTGAAATAACGGCCAAGGAATGTTCGCAGTTACTCCAGAAAGAGGTAACACTGGTTACCCCCAACGGCTTTGAGGATACCTTTGTCCCCTCGGGCGACACGTTTGCAGAGAAGCGCGAAAAGGGTCGCAAAAAATTGCTGGATATTGCACGAACCATGTTCGGCGAAACATACGACAGCAATGTTTTTATGATTGCCACCAGTGGCCGTTACGAGTTCAAGAACAAGGGCATCGATCTTTTTATTGATGCACTGGGCGAATTGAACCGTTCGGACAAAGGGTGTTCCAAACCTGTTATTGCATACATACTTATCCCGGCCAACCATTATGGCCCGCGTAAGGACCTGCTTGCCGGACAGCCTGGCAATGACGGTGCTTTCGGCTCGAAATACCTTACACATAACCTGCACGATGCGGAATGGGATCCTATCCTGAACAGGATAAAAAAAGCAGGGCTGAATAACGGCAAAGACGATAAGGTAAAAGTTCTCTTTGTCCCCTCGTACCTCAACGGAAACGACGGTATTTTCAACGTTCCATACTATGAACTGCTAATCGGCCTCGACTTAACTGTATTTGCCTCTTATTATGAGCCCTGGGGCTATACACCTCTTGAAAGCCTTGCTTTTTCGGTACCTACCGTTACCACCACACTGGCCGGATTCGGACTTTGGATAAATGATATGTGTCCGGGAACCGGCGAATGTGCCACCGTTATCGAACGCAACGATGATAACGATCACGAAGTGGTGGAAGCTATTTTTAAGGCCATCCGGCATAAATGCAACCTCCCGGAAGCCGAAATGAATGTATTGCGGGAAAAAGCCTACGAAACATCGCGAAAAGTCCTGTGGAAAAGCCTGATTCAATATTATTACCAGACATACGATTTTGCACTTCAGGAAGTTGGTAAACGCGTTGACAAGTTTTTTGTTATTGAAGAACGCCCCAGCGAAGCCATACAGGAATTTGTACCGCCCACGGAGATCAAACCCGAATGGAAAAAGATCATTGTCCGTTCGAAACTCCCCGAACCCCTGCACAAACTGGGACAACTGACCGAAAACCTTTGGTGGAGCTGGGACGACGAAGCACAGGAATTGTTTGAAAGCATTGATCCCGAAATATGGCTGAAATGCGACCAGAACCCTGCCATTTTATTTGAACAGGTAAAATACAACCAGCTTGTCGAAATCAGCCGCGATAAGGAATATATCGATAAGCTGAACCGCGTATACAAACGTTTTACCGATTACATAGGCAAAAAGCCCGATGCCCGAAAGCCACATATTGCTTATTTCAGCATGGAATATGGTTTCCACAATTCCCTTAAAATATACTCGGGAGGGCTGGGTATACTGGCCGGCGATTACCTGAAAGAAGCCAGTGATCAAAATGTGCATATTACCGGTATTGGTTTGCTTTACCGTTATGGCTATTTCAGTCAGTTGATCACCACTCGTGGTGATCAGCAATCGATATACGATTTTCAGCATTTTTCAAAACTCCCGGTTAAACCCATGCGCGATGACAAGGGCAACTTCCTTACTATCAACCTTATGCTTCCAGGACGGCATTTGCACGCGCGTATTTGGGAACTGAATGTCGGGCGCGTAACCTTGTACCTGCTCGATACCGATTTCAACGACAACATCGAAGAAGACCGCAGCATAACCCATAACCTTTATGGGGGAAATAACGAGAACAGGCTGAAGCAGGAACTTCTGCTCGGCATTGGTGGTATCCGGGCCCTGGATGCTGTTGGCGTTAATCCCGATCTGTTTCACAGCAACGAAGGACACAGCGCTTTCATTGGGCTCGAGCGCATGCGCTGGTATATACAACATCGCAACCTTACATTTTCGGAAGCCAAAGAAATTGTACGTTGCTCAACGCTTTTCACTACCCATACCCCTGTTCCGGCCGGGCACGACGAATTTGAAGAAGCCCTCCTGCGCAGGTACATAGGGCATTACCCCGACAGACTGAAGATCACCTGGAATGAGCTGATGGGCTTGGGCCGTTCCAGTATCAATGCCTGGAACGAGAAATTTAACATGAGTTTCCTGGCAGCCAGGCTTTCCCAGGAAGTCAACGGCGTAAGCCTTTTACACGGGACGGTTACCCAGCAAATGTTTTCACGGCTCTGGCCAGGGTATCTCCCCGAAGAATTGCATATCAGCTATGTCACCAACGGCATTCACTATGCCACATGGACCGCCAAAAGCTGGAAAAAACTTCACCGTGAGGCCTTTGGCGAAGGCTTCGAAAACAACCTTTCCGATGCCGATTACTGGGAAAAAATATACGATGTTCCCGATGCCAAAATATGGGATATTAAACAAAAACTGAGATCTAAACTAATCAGCGCCATAAAGGACCGGTATAAGGAAAACTGGGTAAAACGACACGAAGATCCCAGGCGCATTGTGGCCATAAACAGGCAACTCTCCGACAAAGCACTCACCATATGCTTTGCCCGCAGGTTTGCAACCTATAAACGTGCTCACCTGCTCTTCCGCAACCCCGAGCGCCTGGCGCAAATTTTGAGCATACCCGACCGTCCGGTACAGCTAATCTTTGCCGGAAAGGCACATCCACATGACAGGGCCGGCCAGGACCTCATTAAAATGATCATTGATATCTCCAAACGGCCCGAATTCCTCGGAAAGATCATCTTCCTCCAAAATTACGATATGAACCTGGCACGCACACTTGTTCAGGGTGCCGATGTGTGGCTCAACACACCCACACGCCCACTCGAAGCCTCGGGTACAAGCGGAGAAAAAGCTGTCGTGAACGGCACCCTCCACTTCAGCGTGCTCGACGGATGGTGGGTCGAAGGATATCAACCCGATGCCGGCTGGGCATTAACCAATGAAATCACTTACGAAGACCATAACCTGCAGGACGACCTTGATTCGGAGATTATCTATTCACTGCTTGAACAGGAAGTTATTCCTGCATTTTACGAACGTAACAAGGCCGACATACCCGAAAACTGGGTGAGGATGATGAAAAATTCCATCGCCTCCATTGCACCGCATTTTGTAACCAGCCGGATGCTGCGCGACTACATTAACCGTTTTTACGATAAGCTTTACAAACGTTCATCCTTCCTGACCGAAGACGACTTTGCCATCGTAAAACGGCTTTCATCGTGGAAAAAGCGTATGAAACGCGCCTGGAACAACATCAACGTTGTCGAATACCACATGTTCAACAACGGAAGCGAAGTGTTTGAAATGGACCATGTTTATGAAGGCAGGGTAGTGCTCGATCTGAATGAGATATCGCCTTCGGATATCGGCGTTGAACTGGTAATAACCGAAAACGGCGAACGACTGGTATCAACGCATGAATTTGCCCTGGAAAAGAGCGCTGCCGACAAGGCCGTTTTTTCGGCAAAAATAAGCATCGAGCAATCGGGTTCTTTCAGTTACGGCATACGCATATTCCCCAAAAACGAACATCTGCCCCACAGACAGGATATGAACCTGGTCAGGTGGATTAAATAATGTCAATCTATCTATTTCACAAACAGACATTATGAACCGGGCCTGGAAAATCAAGGAGAGAGGGAATGTCAGTGATATTAACCGACTGGCTGAAGAGCTGTTGGTTAGCCCTGTTATCAGCAACCTGCTGATGCAAAGGGGTATTGCCAGCTACGACCAGGCTAAAAACTTTTTCAGACCCGACCTGAAAGACCTTTACGACCCGTTCCTGATGAAGGACATGGATATAGCCGTGCAAAGGCTTGAATTGGCACTCCATAACAAAGAAAAAATTCTTGTTTACGGCGATTACGATGTTGACGGCACCACTTCAGTATCTATGATCTATTCGTTTCTCCGCAACTATACCAGCCAGGTCGATTACTACATCCCCGACCGCTACGCCGAAGGGTACGGTATTTCTTTTAAAGGAGTTGATTACGCCATCAACAAGGGAATAAGTCTTATTATTGCGCTCGATTGTGGCATCAAGGCCAACGACAAAGTAGCTTATGCCAACGAACATCGTATCGACTTTGTCATATGCGACCATCACACCCCCGGCGATATTCTTCCTGAAGCCTGTGCCATACTTAACCCCGAAAGACACGATGCCGGTTATCCTTTCAAGTACCTTTCGGGTTGCGGTGTCGGGTTCAAGTTCATTCAGGCTTATGCCCTTAAAAACAATATCCCGTTCGAAGAAATTGCCAAGTACCTCGACCTGGTAGCCGTTAGCATAGCTTCCGACATAGTTCCCCTGATTGACGAAAACCGTATTTTGGCCCATTACGGGTTGAAAAAGCTGAACCATTCGCCATCTGTGGGTCTCAAATCCATCATTGAAGTTGCAGGGTTAACCGATAAGCAAATTACTATCGACGATATTGTGTTCAAAATCGGCCCCAGGATAAATGCTGCAGGTCGTATCGAATCGGGAGTCCAGGCGGTGGAACTCCTGGTGTCGGAAAATACCGCCGAAGCTGCACTGCATTGCGAAAAAATAAACTCGCATAACCAAACACGCAGGAATATTGACAAGACCATCACAGAAGAAGCCCTTCAGGAAATTGGCAGGGCCGATAAATACAAATATTCCACTGTACTTTATAACCCGGGCTGGCACAAAGGCGTGGTCGGCATAGTGGCATCACGGCTTATCGAAAGTTACTACCGGCCCACCATTATTCTCACCGAATCAAACGGACATGCCACAGGCTCAGCCAGATCAATTCCCGGATTCGACCTTTACCAGGCCATTTCGGAATGTTCATCCCTGCTCGAAAGTTTTGGCGGACATATGTATGCTGCCGGTATCACCCTTAAAGTGGAAAACATCCAGAAATTCCGTGATCGTTTTGAAGAAGTGGTTAAAAATTCCATTCCCCCCGAAATGCTGATCCCACAGGTAGATATCGATGCTGAACTCAATTTAAATGAAATATCGCCAAAATTTTTGAGGATTCTGAAACAATTCGAACCCTTCGGGCCCGAAAACCTGAACCCCGTATTTTTTGCCGAAAGTGTTTCGGATAATGGCTCAGCACGCGTAGTAGGTGCCGACGAAGAACATCTGCAACTTGGTCTCATTCAGGAAGACAACCCCTTTACTTTTTACCGGGCCATAGCCTTTAACCAGGCATCGCACCTGGCCAAAATTAAGCGTGGGGCTTCGTTTGACATTGCTTATACCGTTTTCGAGAACAATTTCAGGGGAGAGACTTCCATTCAACTCAATGTTAAGGATATAAAAATCGAAAGCTAATAATTACTGAAATACACTATTTTTACAGGCACAATGAAATGCAAAATGCCAAAAGGCTATGCGAATAGGATTCGATGCACAACGTGCCTTCTTTAACAAAAGCGGATTAGGCAGTTACAGCAGAAACCTGATCCAGGGATTATCCGAAAAATATCCCGAAAACACTTATCTGCTTTATACTCCAGGCCTTAATCCCGATTTGTACGAGCCTGCTCCTGGACTTGTAAAGGTGAAAGTTCCAACTCGTCTGATGCACAAGCTCTTCAGAGATTACTGGCATTCGTTCTATCTCTCCAAAGAACTTACGCGCGATCAGATTCAGATATTTCACGGACTTTCACACGAAATTCCTTTTAATTTCCCCAAAAAGCAAGTGAAGTCAATTGTTACCATTCACGACCTCATCTTTCTGCGGCTACCGCATATGTACCGCCTGATCGACCGCACCATTTACGAGACGAAATTCAGGTATTCCTGCAAAGCATCCGACAGAATCATTGCCGTTAGCCACCAAACCGCCGACGACATCAGGGAATTCTTTCATATTCCCGGTGAAAAAATCGACGTTGTATACCAGGGATGCAACCCTGTGTTCAATACCGAAGTACCCCTCATCGAAAAAGAAATCCTGCGGATGAAGTACCTGCTTCCTAAATCCTTCATTCTCTACGTAGGCACCATCGAAGAACGAAAAAACCTGCTGACCCTCATCAAAGCAATGCATTACGGCAAAATCGACATTCCGCTTGTTGTCATTGGTAAACCCACTCCTTACCTGAACAAGGTTATCGAATTCATTGAAAGGCACAGTTTAATTAATATCATATTTTGTGATATGGTTCAGGATCAGGACCTGCCAGGAATCTATCAATTGGCCGACCTGTTTGTTTACCCGTCCATATTCGAGGGATTTGGCATACCTATTCTCGAAGCCCTTTATTCAAGAGTTCCGGTTATCACCTCACGTGCCAGTTCGATGACCGAAGCAGGTGGCGAACATACGCTATATGTAGACCCAAACAATGTTGAGGAAATGTCCGCAGCTATTAAAAAAGTGCTTTTCGACAGGGAGTTGCAGGAAAAAATGATAGCAGAAGGATACCGTCACGCCCGTAATTTCGATGCCGATAAAGTAGCTGCCAACATTATGAAAGTGTATAACAAAGTCCTTAACAATGACTGAAGATATACAGGCAGCAGTAACCATTCTCAGGAAAGGGGGCATTATACTTTACCCCACCGACACCATTTGGGGGCTGGGTTGCGATGCCACCAACAGCCATGCTGTAAAAGAAATCTACCATATCAAACAACGTACCGATGTAAAAAGTATGCTGGTGCTGGTGGATGCTCCTGAAAAACTCGAAGAATATGTTGAAGAGGTGCCTGAAATAGCCTGGAACATACTGGAAGTAGCCGATAAACCGCTTACCATCATTTACCCGGGAGCACGTAACCTGGCACCTGAGCTGGTGGCCGGAGACGGATCCATTGGTATACGGCTGGTAAACGATGAATTCTGCCGCCGGCTTATCCAAAAATTCGGGAAACCTATTGTTTCAACATCCGCAAATATCAGCGGGAAGCCATTCCCTTCGGGCTTTAGCGAAATAGACCCTGGTATCATTGCCTCGGTTAACTACGTGGTTAAGCATAAACAAGACCTCCCTTACAGGGGTAAACCTTCGGGTATTATCAAACTTGGCCTCCATGGCGAGGTACAAGTTATCCGCGAATAGGTTCCCGTTGATCATTTGTCATTCACCCGAAAATTTTTACTTTTGCCCACCTGATAACAATGCCATTGACAGCTATCCGAAAAATACTTGTAGTAAGACTCAGTTCAATTGGTGACATCATACTGACCACTCCCCTGCTCCGATCGCTAAGAAAGGCATACCCCCAGGCGCATATCACTTTTCTGATCAAAAAGCAGTTTAGAGAATTGCTGGAACATTCCCCCTATATTGATGAGCTGGTCACTTTCGACAAAAACGAAGGCATGGCCGAACTGGTTAAAATAAAAAAAGAACTGAAAAAACAACAGTTCGATCTTTACCTCGACATACACAGGAACCTGCGCTCGCGTTTTCTGCGTTATGGCTTGGGCGCCCGGCACAACACCACTTACCACAAACTGATCGTCAAAAGAACGCTGCTTATATGGACAGGCATTAACCTGTATGGAAAAGTCAAGCCGGTTTACGAAAGATATTTCGATTCGGTACGTAAATTTGGCATCCATTATGACGGCCAGGGTACCGAAATTCATGTTAACCCCGATGCGTTGGAAAAACCACGTACCATGCTGGTTGAAGCCGGTTACGACTTTGTCGCCCCGTTGGTTGTCATTTGCCCCAGTGCCACCTACTTCAACAAGCGCTGGCTACCCGAAGGCTTTGTGAAAACCGCCGGACACCTGATTGCAGAAAAGAATGCCTTTGTTGTGGTACATGGTGGTTATGAAGATATAGAACTTTGTGATAATATTGCCCATACAATAGGGCATCGCGCCGTAAGCATGGCCGGAAAACTCAGCTTGTCCGGATCAGCCGCGTTGCTGCGCTTTAGCTCACTGGTAATTGCCAACGACACGGGTCTGCTGCATATGGCACAATCGCAGAAAAAGCCGGTTGTTGGTATTTATGGCCCAACAACGCGCGAACTGGGTTATTTCCCTGTTGAACAAAACAGCATAGTGGTTGAAACACAGGTTTCATGCCGACCGTGTACACATAACGGATTGGATTACTGTCCGAAAAAGCACTTCCGGTGTATGAAAGAAATTTCTGCCGAAAGCGTGATAGCCGCCGCCTTAACCTTTTTACCCTGATCAATACTTCAGCCTATGTCGTATATCTGGTTAATATTATACAATATCCTGGTAGTACCGCTTATCTGGTTAGGTTTCCAGGTCGGATCGCTGTTCAATGCCAAAATACGAGAAGGCCGTATAGCCAGAAAAAATCAGTTCCGGATGCTGCGAGATGCCGTCGGGAAAATTTCCGGGCGTAAACGTATTCTTTTTCATTGCACTTCTGCCGGGGAATGGCTACAGGCCTTGCCCATCATCGAGAAGTTAAAAGCGCTCGACCCCTCGCTTTACATCATGGTTTCTTTCTTCTCCCCCTCGGGCTATAAATTTGCCCGTAACCCTGCCGAAGTCGACCTGAAATTTTACCTTCCCCTCGATAGCGGATACCAGGCAAGGCGATTGTTTCAATTGCTGAAACCCGACCTGTGGATCATTTCAAAATTCGACATTTGGCCCAACCACGTTATGGAAGCATCGCGCCAGGGTATTCCCATAGTTGTCACTTCGGCCACCTTGTCTGCAGATTCGCGAAGAGATAAAGGCGTTTCAAAAGGCTTTAACCGGTTGGTTTATAATAGAATATCACACCTGTTTCCCATTGCCGAAGCAGACAAAAAGCGGTTTCAGGCCATGGTACCCGACGAAAGTAAGTACACCCTGGCTGGTGATACACGTTATGACCATGTATACAACAGGGGTATGCGGGCCAGCGATGCCGGTGATGTAACGGTTTTTGCGTCCGGAGGGTCCATCACGCTTATCGCCGGCAGTACATGGCCGGCCGACGAAAAATACCTGCTGCCGGCATTGGCAAAAATATGCATTGATTTCCCTAACATTAAGGTAATTGTTGTGCCGCATGAACTGCACGACAACCACCTGCGTGATATAGAGCAGGTATTCTCGCGCAACGGAATACCAACCCAACGATATACCGAATTTTCCGCATCGGGCGTAAGCACTGCCAATGTGGTAATATTCAACACCATTGGCATGCTGGCCAGGTTATATAAACAAACCCAGATTGCTTACATAGGCGGAAGTTTTGGGAAAGGCATTCACAATGTAATGGAGCCTGCCATTTTCGGACAACCCGTGCTTTTTGGCCCCAACTACCTGAATTCATACGAAGCTGGCGAACTGCTGAGAATTGGGGCTGCTTTTACCATCAACAACCAGCAGGAATTATACGAAAAGATGACCCTGTTGATCCGCGACAACACCCTCCGGAAAGCCATGGGTGAAAAAGCCCGGAACCTGATACACGACAATATTGGCGCTACAGATATAATCATTAACAAGTTAAAACAACAATATGGTATCCTTTCCTAAATACATTCAGATCGAGACTTCCATTGTCTGCAACAGTCACTGCATTTTTTGTCCGCACGACGAAATGAAACGCGGCCCCAACTACATGGAAGAATGGGTATGGAAAAAAATTATTGACGAATCACGCGGTCGCGGGATCATCTACCGTCCGTTTATGATCAATGAGCCTTTCGTTGACCTCCGTATGCCCGAGGTTATCCGCTATATCAAACAGGACAAAACGGCAAAAATAGAGTTTAACTCAAACGGTAATTTTCACCCGAAATTTGATGTGGCAGCGGCGCTTGAAGCCGGAATCGACTGGATGCGTTTCAGTATCGACGGATTTACCGCAGAAACTTTCAAGAAAAGCGGACGTGGTGGAAATTTCGATACCATTGTCAACAATGTATTGCGTTTCATCGAGGAACGCAACCGGCAGGGCAGCAAATGCCACGTGGAAGTAAGAATGATCGATCTCGACTTCACCAAAAACGAGCAAACCGACTTTGTTAATTTCTGGCGTCAGCATGCCGACGAGGCTACCATCACCCAGTTGTACAACTGGCCCTGGAGTGGCCAGACTACCTGTTTCAATGCCCCTTGTCCCAAAATAAAGCAGGAGATGTTTTTCATGTCCGACGGACAGGCTGTGCTGTGCTGCTGGGACGCATTTGCCCGTGGTATCATTGGCGATGTCAAAAAACAAACCGTTGAGGAAATATGGCTCGGGAATCCCAACCAGCAATACCGCGAATGGCTTAACAAAGGCCAGCGCGAAAAAATCCACCTTTGCTCTAAATGCGACGCTTACAAAAGCTATGATTTCAGCAAGTGGACCGGCTATTGAAACAAATTTTGCAGCCCTGACAAGGTAAATGATTTTCGGGTGAACATCTGCC
>JAFGVG010000213.1 GCA_016938095.1 Bacteroidales bacterium | reverse complement strand
TCTGCTGGCCGGTTGCGACTCATTCGATAGTAACCAGTTCCGCGATATAGTGAAGCAAATTTGTGCCGGCATTACGGCCAGGGAACTCGAAAGCAACTCACTGGCAGAACTCACCCATGGCGAAAGAGTGTATCGCGAATATGGATTTACCGGTGCCAGAGGGGAAGCCGAGATGGGATACCCGGTTGTTTTTAAGTATGGATTGCCAGTTTTGTATGCGTATAATGAGGTGAACGATACGGTACTGAAAAAGACGTTGCTTGCAATTGCCGCGCATAACAACGACACCAATATCCTTTACAGGGGTGGCAGGGAAGCGCTGACTACTTTTAAACACCTTGCATCAATAGCGTTTGAGAATTTCTCTCCTGAAAACTATGATAAACTCATTGCCTGGTGTCGCGAACACCGCATTTCGCCCGGGGGCAGCGCCGATTTACTGGTAATGAGTATCTTTGTCCATTCGGTGACAAAGTCGGCATTTGATATCGGCAAACTGCCGGCACTTGTTGACAATAGTGAGCTATACAAACCCTTGGTATGAATTTCGAAGACACAGATTTCAGACAGGAAACCATTGATTTGGGAAATCCTTTTGATGTTAAGCTGGTAAAGGATTTTCTTGCTTCCGTGGATTTGATTTTTGATGCCTCCGAAGTGGAAAGCACCATGATCGTTTACAATCTGAAGGGCGATTTAGTGGGAACAGGCTCTCATCAGGGCCGGATTCTGAAATACATTGCAGTGGCTCCGACATACAGGGATAGCACAGCATTTGCACTTATTGTCACCAACCTTACGGAAAAGCTACTGAAAATTCACAAGCATACCTTTGTGTTTACCCGCCCTGAAAATGCTGTGCGGTTTGTGGGACTGGGGTACACGCAAATTGCCACTGCCGAGCCCTTGTTTACCGTACTGGAATTTGGTTTTGAGTCGATCCGGACTTACCAGGAATACCTGAAAACATTGGTGGTTCCAACCCAAAATAACGCCGTGGCGGCCATCGTAGTCAACTGCAATCCTTTTACAAACGGCCACAAGTACCTGATCGAAAGCGCTGCTGCGGAAAACGAAGTGGTTTATCTGTTTGTTGTTGAAGAAGACCGTTCAGCCTTTCCGTTTCCTGTACGCTGGAAGCTGATTGAAGCGGGAACCCGGCACCTGAAAAATGTGGTTATGGTAAAGGGAGGAATGTATGTGGTTTCCGGTGCAACCTTTCCGTCGTACTTCCTGAAATGCGAAGAAGTAAGCACTGTAATGCAAAAACAGGCAGAATTGGATGTTAATGTTTTTGCACATTACATAGTGCCTGTATTGGGCATTACCCGGCGATATGTCGGGACCGAAGTATATTGCAACACCACCAGGGAGTATAACGAGGCCATGAAGAGGATTCTTCCACCCAAGGGTGTTGGGGTCGTTGAAATGGAGCGCAAAGCAGTTGGAAACAATACCGGCCAGAATCCGGATTATATAAGTGCTTCGAAGGTTCGGCAGGCTATACGGGACGACAGGCTTAGCGATGTTCTCGACTTTCTGCCGGATGCTACACGCGACTTTCTGTTGTCGGAAGAATCGGCGGCCATCAGAGCCACCATAAAGCAGGGCTCATCGCGACATTGAGAAATTGATGAAGCAGCTATTTCACTGATGGATGGCGGCTTGTTGCAGAATGGACTGTGCTGCATAATTTCCCATGGCAAAACAGCCTTGCAGTAAAAATCCCCCGGTGGGAGCGTCCCAATCCACCATTTCACCAATGGTGAATATCCAGGGGTATTTCTTCAGGGAGAAATCGTTGTTAAGTTCATCTGTCGGGATCCCTCCGATTGTGGAAATAGCTTCGGCAACGGGTCGTAATGAATCTACCGGAATGGTAAGGCTTTTAATCCGGTGAACAAAATCAGGGGCCGAAAGAAACTGCTCCTTTGAAGTGAAAGCTTTGATTACTGCCATTTGCACGGTATTCAACCCGAAAAACCTGCCGTATGATTTGGTCGGAATTATTTTCCCGGTTGTTTTGTCAATGAGTTCTTCCAGGGAATTTTGCGGTTTGAGATCAAGGTTTATGTTTGCAGGAGTGGCCTGGTTGAGCAAGCGGCGTATGGAAGGTACCAGCGGATAAATGGCATTGCCTTCCAGGCCATAGTCTGTGATAATGGCTTCTCCCTTTACTGTTGTATCAGAAGTGGAAATACTAAGATTTTTCAGGGGTTTCCCGGCATGTGGCACAACAATGGATTTGGGCCAGCGGATATTTACGCCGCAATTGGATGCTTCAAAAGGTTTTGTGGCAATTCCCATGGATTCAAACCAAGGTAACCATTTTCCATCTGAGCCGGTTACAGGCCACGATGCACCGCCCAAAGCAAAAATGATGAAACGACCCTTGCGCACAACCGTTTGTCCCCGGTTATCAAAAATCACCCCGTGATCGGCATCAAACCCGGTACATTTGTAGCCTTGGTAAAACCTTACTCCCTGTTTAACAAGTTTAGTCGTGATACGGTCAAGCACATCGCCAGCCTTTATTTCTTTCGCCGGAAATACCCTGCCACTGGTGCCAACAAACGTAGGAATGCCCATGTCAGAAAGCCATTGCTGCAAAGCGTTGTTGTTGAAAGCATGAAGAGCTTTTTGCATAAAATCCGGAGGTGAATAACGGCTGATGAATGCTGCTTCGGGGAGGTTATTGGTTATGTTAAAACTTCCTTTTCCGGCCAGCAATAGCTTTTTGCCGATGGTGTTTTCTTTTTCAAAGAGGCTCACCGCAAAAGTTTCACTCAGCCTGTCTGCCGCCATTAAACCTGCCGGTCCGCCGCCCACAATGATGATCTGATCGCTGGTCATGGTTGAAATAATCCGATTAAATTAGCTATTTTGTGAAGCAAAACGTGCATTAATTTTATTTTTGTGCATCTTTTTGCCTATGGCACCTGAAAAGAAACATCGTTCCGTGTATTATGCTGCAACCTTGGCGGGCATACTGGCCGTTTTGCTGTGGGCCAGCAATATTGCTTTTTCCAAAAGCGTGTTCGAGTCACAGGGTTATATGAACGGTGCCTTTCTGATTTACTTTTACAGCGGGCTTTTTATGGCAGTGCTTTTTTTACTTTTTAACCGCAAAACCAACTTTATTAAGTCGTTCATCAGCCTGCCCATACGATATTATTTTAAAACAGGCTTGCTCTTTGTGATCAACAACGTGTTGCTTTTTGTGGCCATTGGTATGGCCGGGAAAAATGAGGAGTTGATTATTGTGACCCTGTTGAATTATACCTGGCCTGTATTGATTTATATCCTGCGGATACCCATGTTCAGAGCTCGTGTATCCATGTTGGTTTTTCTCCCGGGTTTGTTACTGTCGCTTGCAGGTATTACCCTGGCTGTTTTACAGGGAAACAGTCATGATGATATTACAGCCCTGCTAAAGGCCGGCGATGATAATGTTATAGCTTACCTGCTGGTTTTTATGGCAGCGCTTTCCTGGGCATTATATTCGAATCTCACTGTAAAACATGTCAGTAGTAATGATATGGCAGGCATTCCGGTGGTGTTTTTGATTAGCAGCTTGGTTTTCCTGATCATCCAGGCAGTTGGAGGAAACCTGGCTTCGGTTCAGTTGCATGCCATCGTAACATCCCCCGACTTGCTGTATACGGTTGCAGGACCCACCACACTTGGGTATTTTACCTGGTATATAGCCATGAAGTGGGGCAATAAAATACTGGTTACTTCGGTCTCCTTTTTTATTCCGCTCTTTTCGCTGGTTTTCTTATGGATGAAATTTCATCTCGAGATCAGGCTTATGTTTTGGGTTGCTGCGTTATTGCTTATATCCGGATCGGCCATGTGCTATAAGGCTTTTCGTAATTCGGCTTAGGAAGCAGTATCTCAGAAGATTTCCACGTTGCTGATGAGAGGACAGGCAAGTGATTGCTCAATGTTAACCCTGATTTTGTTTGTTTGCACCGGGTCAATACGGAGAATCCTTTTATATCCAATGGTAGTTCCGTTGGCTGCTTCTTTCCAGGAAGTGCCATCGTAATATTCCACTGAAAATGTTTTAACCCTTTGTCCCAGGGTAATATATTCCTGCATGAGGATGTATTTTACCTCCTGTGTGCCGTTCAGATTAATCTCAATGCTTCCGGAGGTAGTGTTGTCATCTGTAGCCCAGTATGTTTCGGGGTTGGCATCGGTAACGCAGGAGCCCGCGTACAATTTTGATTTTCCCCTTACCTGACTGGCTTTTACTTTTGCCTTCAATGCCAGGTTTTCGGCAAAAGTTTCGTCAATTTTCTTCTTCCATTCGCGAAGGGCTTCCACATCATTTTCGTGCAGGAGACCACGCCGGTCGGGTGGAACATTCAGCAACAGGTTAGAACCCCGGCCAACAGAAGTGAGGTATATTTCAAACAGGTCGTCGGGCGATTTAACCAGCGAGTCTTCACTGGCATGATAAAACCAACCCGGACGAATGGAAACATCCACTTCAGCGGGAACCCAAAAGGTTCCGTTTTCATCGCCGGAATTAAGCAACCCGGTGATATTGGGTTTTCCGGCATATATAGTGTCGCGGTTGATCAGATTCCAGTTTGTTTCGCCGGCAGATCCTCTTTCGTTACCGCACCAGCGGATGTCGGGGCCGCCGTCGCTGAAAAATAACACGCCCGGATCGATGGTTCTGACCATTTCCAGCGTAGCGGGCCAGTCGTAATAGCTTTTACCGTCGATCTGCCTTTTTTCGCGCTTGCCCCCGTAATACCCGTCGCCTCCGTTAGCGCCATCGAACCACATTTCGAACACGGGGTTGTATTGCTCAAAAAGTTCCCTGAGCTGATTCCTGTAATATTCAATATAGGCAGGTGTGCCATAGGCTTCATGATTTCTGTCCCATGGCGAAAGGTAGATACCGAATTTAACGCCGTATTTGTTGCAGGCATCATGCAATTCCTGCACTACGTTACCCAGGCCGTTTTTCCAGGGACTGTGTTTAACCGAGTGTTTGGTATAATTACTGGGCCAAAGGCAAAAGCCATCGTGGTGTTTGCAGGTGAGAATAATGCCTTGGAATCCGGCTTCGCTGAGAACCTTCACCCATTGATCGGCGTCGAGGGCGGTGGGATTAAAAACATCAGGGCTTTCGTCGCCGTAACCCCATTCCTTGTCGGTAAAGGTGTTGGTGGTGAAATGGATAAAAGCGTTCATTTCCATGTTGTGCCAGGCCAATTGTTTGGGTGATGGAACGGGGCCGTAAGCCGAAGGTGGGGGAATAGCAGGTTGGGAACAGGAAAATACGGTTAATGCCAGGATAAGAATAGCGTTTTTCATGATTCGGGTTTGTTTACCCGGTGAAGGTAACACTTACCCCGAACTAAAAAAAGAAGCTGTCCAGGCTCAGCCATCACGGGGTGATGTCATGAGCCTTTGGACAGTTTCGATAAAGCACAATTGTTAATTGTTATTTATAGGACCAACGTACGCCAAAAAATTTCATTACCGAAGGCAGTGATTTTTGGGTTACGGCAAGGTGTAAGTCGTTGTTACGATATACATAAAACCTGTCAATAGGACTGCCCGGCGTTATGGATTCAGCATCGTATTCAACATTCTTGTAAAGGTCGAAACCATTACTGGAGCTGATCAACTGCATAAATGCTTCCTGTCCGGTAGGCTTGCCGTCAGCATACAATGTCTTTTTCTCGAAGACCTTTCCGTTTACTGAATAGGCCTGAAGATCATCAACGGGCAGAATGGTTTTTTCACCATTTTCGAGCACAATTTTAGCTTTGTTAATTCCTACCTTTACTTTTTCAGCCTGAATTCTTCCACTTTCTGAGGCAACCCATGATGAAGGTGAACTCGCGAATGCGGCAAACGAAAACATGGCCGCCGACATAAATAATGCTATCTTTTTCATAATTTTTCCTCCTGTTTATTATTGTTAATTTAATACACTAACATCGCCAGGAAAATTTTGTTTAGCGTTTTGATAAAAAAATTATACAAAAAAATGTTAAAAAGTATAAACTTGAAAAATTGGGGTTATTTATTACCTTTCAGCATCTAAAAACTAAATTATGTCCACTGGCACCAGTAATTCCAACAGCAGGCTTATCAGGCGCGAATACCTTATTCCTTTCATATTGGTAACCGCGCTTTTTCTTTTCTGGGGTATTCCCGGCAATATGAATGATATTCTGATCAAACAATTTATGAAATCGTTTGAGTTGAATCGGTTACAGGCCGGATTAATTCAGTCGGCCTACTACATGGGCTATTTTGTACTGGCCATTCCGGCTGGTCTGCTGATGCGCAGGTTTGGCTATAAGGCGGGGTTGGTAACCGGACTTTTATTGTTCAGCATAGGTGCCATACTATTCTGGCCGGCAGCCATTGTTGGCAAATATGGGATGTTTTTATTTGCCCTTTTTGTTATTGCATCAGGTGCCTCATTTTTGGAAACCGGTGCCAATCCTTTTATTGCAACACTTGGTGATGCAGAATCGTCGGAGCGGCGTCTCAATTTTGCCCAGGCCTTTAATCCGCTGGGAGCCATTACCGGGGTGGGTATAGGCACTGTATTTATTTTTTCGGGCATTGAACACAGTCCCGATAAGATTGACATGATGAAAGCGGCCGGAACCTACGATGCTTATTTACACAGTGAGACTTTGCGT
>JAFGVG010000212.1 GCA_016938095.1 Bacteroidales bacterium | reverse complement strand
TTTGCCTGCGGAGATGTTCAGGATAAAGTTTACCGTCAGGCGGTGACTGCTGCCGGGTCGGGCTGCTCAGCCGCCATTGAAGCAGAGCGGTACCTGGCGCAGCGGTAATAAAGCAACAAACGCAACTTGTCGCACCTTACTAAGCGTAGTCTTCGACTACGCTTTTTTTGTCCTTATTTTCTGAGACTATATAAACTTTCCCTGTAATTTTATGAATTTTTAATATAAAAAGTTAATTTCGGGGCAATCATTTTTGAATGAACCTGTAATTAATTTCAAACTGTTTTTCTATGACACGGATTAAGAAAGTATACCTTGAGGCAAACGAAATGCCAAGGCAGTGGTACAACCTGGCACCCGATCTTCCCACACCCATGCAACCGCCGCTGGGACCCGACGGCAAGCCAATATCGCCCGACATGCTGGCCCCGGTGTTCCCCATGAATCTGATTGAGCAGGAAGTCAGCACCGAGCGTTGGATTGACATTCCCGAAGAGATACTGGAAATGTGGTCGTTGTATCGTGCCACACCATTGGTAAGGGCTTATGAACTCGAAGCAGCATTAAAAACACCGGCAAGGATTTATTACAAAAACGAAAGTGTTTCCCCGGCAGGCAGTCATAAACTCAATACAGCCATTGCGCAAGCCTGGTATAACAAACAATTTGGCATAACAAAGCTTACCACCGAAACAGGTGCAGGACAATGGGGTAGCGCACTGGCCCAGGCATGTGCATTAATTGGTCTGGAGTGTAAGGTTTTTATGGTTCGGATCAGTTTCGATCAGAAACCTTTTCGCAAGTTGCTGATGAACACCTACGGTGCAACCTGCATTGCCAGTCCGAGTAACGAAACCCAAACCGGAAGAGACATACTTGCCCGGATGCCTGACACGCCAGGTAGTTTGGGTATAGCCATCAGCGAGGCAGTGGAAGCTGCTGTATCCGACCCCGAGGGTAAAACCCGCTACAGTCTGGGCAGCGTACTGAATCATGTAATGTTACACCAGACCATTATAGGGTTGGAGGTCAAAAAACAGCTGGCTAAGTTTGGCGAAAAAATGCCTGACTCCATTATCGCTTGTGTAGGAGGAGGCAGTAATTTTGCCGGAATTTCCTTCCCCTTTATTTATGACAAGATCCATGGCGCCAATATCGATATCATTCCGGTGGAACCCACCTCGTGCCCTACCCTCACCCGCGGGCCCTTCCTGTACGATTTTGGCGATACGGCAAAAATGACACCCTTGCTCCCCATGTACACCCTGGGCCACAGCTTTATTCCCGAGCCCATACATGCAGGCGGACTGCGTTATCACGGCATGAGCCCGCTGGTATCGGCCGCCCTGAAAGACAAGCTGATCAACCCGATGGCTATTGACCAGATTGAGAGTTATGAGGCCGGAATACTTTTTGCACGAACCGAAGGCATTGTTCCCGCACCTGAAACCACACATGCCATTGCCGGAGCCATCCGTGAAGCCAAAAAGGCAAAAGAAGAGGGAAAAGAAAAAGTAATCCTGTTTAATTTCAGCGGTCATGGTCTAATGGACTTGTTCGGATACGACAAATACCTTACCGGAAAATTAGTAAAACATGAAATGGATGACGAAGAGCTTTTCAAATATCTGAAAGAGCTGGAAGATTATCCAAAACCGCAATAAGAACAAAATCCCCGGCGATAAACCGGGGATTTTTCATGAAAGGGCCTAACTTTAGGTTTAAGGTATCCACAAACAACCACGTTTTGTGTCTAAATATTGTAGGCATTTTCGCCGTGTTCGTATACATCAAGTCCTTCTTCCTCAATACGTTTTTCAACGCGTAGTCCGTTCAGGTATCTCAAAGCCAGGAACAGTATTGTTGCCATAGCCAGCGCCCATACAGCGATGGTTACCACGCCAATGGCCTGGCTTTTAAGCAGTGAGACGTCGTTGCCGTAAAAAAGTCCCTGGCTGGTAGAGAAAAAGCCAACCATCAGCGTTCCGAAAGCACCACATATGCCATGCACTGAGATGGCGCCGACCGGGTCGTCTATTTTCGCAACCTTGTCAAAGAATTCCACCGACAAAACAACCAGTATACCGGCCAGCAAGCCTATGATGAGTGCGCCGCCTGGACTCACGGCATCACAACCTGCAGTTATGGCAACCAAACCGGCAAGTGCGCCGTTGAGTGTCATACTCAGCGTAGGTTTTTTGTATTTCAGCCAAATGTAAATCATGGTTGACAAAGCACCGCCGGCTGCTGCAATGTTGGTGGTAACGAAAATGAGCGATATGGCTCTGGCATTAGCCTCTCCGGCGGCTGCAAGCTGTGATCCCGGGTTGAAACCAAACCATCCGATCCACAGAATAAACACACCCAGGGCAGCTAGCGAAAGGCTTTGTCCCGGAATGGCCCGGGCCTTACCTTCCTTATCGTATTTACCAAGACGGGGGCCCAAGACTGCGGCGCCGATGAGTGCAATCATTCCGCCCACCATATGTACAACCGACGATCCGGCAAAATCGTGAAAAGGAACGGCAAGCTGGCTTAACCAACCGCCACCCCAAGCCCAGTGGCCCGAGACAGGATAAATAATAAGGGTGATTGCTGCGCTGTACATCAGGTAGGCATTAAACTTAGTCCGTTCAGCCATGGCACCCGAAACAATGGTTGCTGCGGTTGCGGCAAACACTGTCTGGAATATCAGAAAAGCCATGTCGGGCATATCGGTCCGATATGAATGCTGTGTAAACAGATCAATGCCACCCCAAAAACCGTTTTTGCTTCCGAACATTATGCCAAATCCCACAAGCCAGAAAGCAATGGTGCCAATGACAAAGTCCATAAGGTTTTTGAACAGGATGTTGGTTGTATTCTTCGACCGGGTAAAACCAGCTTCAACCAGCGCAAAACCTGCCTGCATAAAAAACACCAGGGCTGCAGCTATAAGTACCCATACCGTGTTAAGCGAGAATGCATATTCTGTAAATGCTGATTCCAATGTACTCAGGTGATCAGCTATTGCTATTGTATCGTTCATAATTTCCAAGTTTTAATTGTTATTCACCACCTTCGAGGTACATGGCTTTATCGCCCCTTTCGCCGGTCCTGATCCTGTATGCATCAGCTATATCTGAGATAAAGATCTTGCCGTCGCCTATTTCACCCGTACGGGCTGAACTGAGTATGGCCTTAACCGCCCCGTCGAGAAATTTTTCGCGACAGTAAAAGGTGATAAGTATCCGTTCGATGGTACTGGTATCATAAGCAATACCCCTGTATACACGCGATTCGTGGGCCTTACCGAGGCCCCTGACTTCCCAGAAGGTAAACCATTCGATTTCAGCCTTATTCAGCGCTTCCCTGACTTCGTCAAACTTCGATTTCCGTATGACGACCTCAACTTTTTTCATGTTCATATGCTTTTGTATTTAAGTTAACCATGCCGGACTCAGAAGGAAAAACCCACTATTACGTATAGCTGCTCCTTGTCGGGATTCAGGATCACCTGACCGGTTACCGGTATGGAAAAGGATTCCGTAATTTTTATCTCCTTTGAAGTGCCAAGACCTATGTTGCACACATTAAATTCACCGTCGGAAGTGTGCCAGCCGTCACCTGCGCCGATAAACAGGCTTACCTTATCAAAGGCATACCCGGCCTGGAAATACATGTCGCCGCCGGCGGATGCGGCACCGCCTGCTTCATTCACAATATAATTGGCGCTCAGGCTTAATCCACCCAGGGTGTATCCAAGGTTGATTTCAAACGCATGGCTTCCAATAGAATCGGAGAACTCAAAAACATCAAGTCCCGGATAGTAGTAATCGGTAAGTCCCAGACTCAATCCAAAGGGGAAAGCGTATGAGATATAGGGGTCGGCTTCGGCGTAGCCGTTGGCATCAAATGAACCCCATACACCAAGGGTAAGACCACCGGCTGTGAATTTTACACTGGGCTGCAAGGATGGTCCGGTTCCGAATTTACTTCCCCTCCAGATGTAATTGGTATAAACATCAGCCCCGGCGGTGAACGACGCTTTGGATTCGGCTTCCTGAGCCTGAATATTGCTGACCTTAACTACGGAAACCAAAACCAGCATGATAACTGCCAGCCATAACTGATTCAACCAGTTACGGTTGTTCTGCAATGTGTGAACAGATTGTGTTTCCCTGGTAAAACCTGCGTGCGAATCTCCGTGCACGCCCGTGTCATTTGATAAACAGGCTCGTTTCATAACAAAAAGTATTAAGTGAATAAAATGTTAACGGGACAAATATATGTATTTATTTTTTATACCCCTCTTTTTGGAGGGTATAATTTTACTTTTTTATTGTTTATTGTTTTTATACCCCCTTTTTAATTATTTTAATAAGATTTTTATATATGTTTTTTGATTATACCCCCTCGTTTAAATTCTTTTCAGTGGGACAATGGGGGCATAAAGGGACAAATGGCGCAGGGACGAGGGACAAGTGACGAGAGACCAGTAAAATCAGCAAGCGTTTGAGTAATGAGCAAGAGGAGAAACAAGATTTAAGATCCAAGAGCCAAGAGCCAAGAGCCAAGACCTGCCTGCCGGAGTGGCAGCGCAGGCAGGTCCAGCATCCAGAACCCAGCACCCAGTAACCAGCACCGATTTTACCTAAAATGTGCTTCCGTTACGATTATTTTTTGTATATTATGATAACGGTTTCATTATGGTAGGTTTTCGTGTATAATATTGTTTGTCAGTACGTTATTTATGAAGAAACCCAAGTATTCAACCCCGGCAACACCCAAAAACAAATTATTGCGCAGCGATTTTTTGAAACAGGTGGCAGGTTTTATCAGAAATTCACCTATTGGAGCCCATTATTACGAATTAATTGACGGTATCCTTGTATTCAGGGGCGCCAATAATTCTGCTGATAGTATTCTCAACATAAAGCATGCTGAATTGCTCGGCCTGTCGATCGAAGAAGCATTCCCGGGATTATCGGATACCATGATCCCGGATATCTACAAAGAAATTGCACGTAAGGGTGGTACCTGGGCATCCGATGAAATACCCTACAAAGACCATAAAATTGAGAGCAATTTCAGAGTTAATGCCTTTCAAACCTCTCCCGGCTCCATGCTTGCCATGTTTACCGATATTTCGGCACTAAGACGCATTGAGTCAGCGCTCATGCAAAAAAATGAAACGTTACTGTCCATCGAAGAAGAACTCCGTAAAAAGAATGAGGAACTGCAGCACCTGAATGAAAAACTCAGGCAACAAAACGCCGAACGCATAAAAACCTATAACCTCCT
>JAFGVG010000211.1 GCA_016938095.1 Bacteroidales bacterium | reverse complement strand
ACCGGCATATCATCCTGCCGCCACGAATCGTAACCGGTGCAAAGCGATAAGGCAGCATAGGCTATTCCCAGTTCATTGGCCAGAATGGCTTCAGGGGCCGTAGTCATGTTAACCACATCGGCACTCCACAAACGGTAAAGCCTCGATTCAGCACGTGATGACGATCGCTGCCCGTCGATAGAGATGGTGGTCCCCTTGGTATGCACGGTAATCCCCTGTACAATGGCCGACTCAATAAGATGGTCCCTTAATTCTTCGGAGAAAGGTTCGGCCATCGATACATAATTGCTTTCTCCGGGATTCAGTTCTTCGCGTATGCCGGTAACGGGCCTTTTGGTCATGTCGATAAACTGATCGAAAATAATCACTTCACCCGGGCATATTTCCTCCTGAAGGCTGCTGCAGGTTCCGGTAGCAATTATGGCATCGCAGCCGAGTTCTTTGAGGGCAAATAAATTGGCCCGGTAATTGATTTTGGTAGGGGGTAATTCGTGATTTTTGCCGTTACGGGCCAGATGTAACACCTCATTCCCGTCGAGCTTCCCGCGATAGATCACCGGATCGGGCTGCCCGAATGGCGTATCAACAAATTCTTCCTTAACATCCGTAAGATAATCAGGCATGGCAAAGCCTGTTCCTCCAATAATGGCAATTTTCATTCGTTAACAGGGTTTAAATTTTCCGGAAATAATGTAAATATACTTTTTTTGTCAGCATTTACGATCCCCCTTTCGGTAATTATACCGGTAACCAGGCGGGCAGGCGTTATATCAAAGGCATAATTCGCAACCGGTACGCCGGGCGCAACAATATCAACACTGCAGGTTCTTCCTTCATAAAGGCCTTCAATAAACCGCACCTCATCACCATTGCGTTCTTCGATAGGTGTTTCAACGGCTCCTTCCGACAAATTCCAGTCGAATGTTGAAGAAGGCAATGCAGCGTAAAAGGGAATGTTGTTATCACGGGCCGCCAGCGCCTTCAGGTAAGTGCCTATTTTATTGCAGATATCACCATAAGGCGATGCCCTGTCGCTTCCGACAATAACCATGTCTACCCTACCCTGTTGCATCAGGTGCCCTCCGGTATTATCGGCAATGACTGTACAGGGTACGCCGTGCTGACTCAATTCCCAGGCGGTAAGCCGTGCACCCTGGTTGCGGGGACGTGTTTCATCAACCCAAACATGTACCTTAATCCCCTGATCGTGTGCCAGGTAAATGGGGGCAGTTGCAGTTCCGTAGTCGATACAGGCCAGCCAGCCAGCATTGCAATGCGTGAGGATATGAACCGTATCGCCTTTCTTTTTCTGACTCAACGCTTCGATCAACCGAACACCATGCTGCCCTATTTTAAGGCAGTTTTCACGCTCTATAGCTGTTATGGCCAGCGCTCCGCGTCGGGCTGTTTCCACCGCTGCCTCCCTGGAACTTGTGTTGCGCAAGTCATGTGCCAGCTTATCCACAGCCCAGGCCAGATTTACAGCCGTTGGGCGTGCCGATTTCAGGTATCCGGCCATATCGGTGATGTATTGTTTTTCGGGTTTATCACCGGCAGCATTTACCATGGCCAGGTACATGCCAAAAGCCCCTGCAGCTCCAATCAGCGGGGCACCGCGCAGATGCATATCGCGGATGGCCGTATACATTTCGGTTACCGTACAGATGTCTTCGGTTTGAAATGCGAAAGGCAACAATCGCTGATCAATGATCTGAACAACTGCAGGATGCTGGTTGTTAATCCAGATAGTCTCAAAATGACGGCCATTAACTCTCATATATGTGCGGAAAAAACATTTCTTTTGCAGAAAATAAAAATATGAAATTCGCGGGTGAAATTTACAACGGAAAAGAGAAAGTTAAGAACATCATTTTCGATTGGGGCGGTGTGCTCACCGATCTTCACTTCGAAGCTACCAAAAAGGGCTTTCATCAACTGGGTCTCTCTATTTTTGATGAGTCGGTGCCCCACGATCCGCACGACACACTTTTCATTCCTTTCGAAACGGGCAAAATAACCCCAGCCGAATTCCGAAACCGGATCCGCAACCTTACATCTCTGACCCTTAAAGATACGGAAATAGATGCAGCCTGGAATGCCATGCTGGGCGATTTACCCGAAGAAAGATGGCATATCCTTGAAAAACTGTCAGACCATTACCGGATTTTTTTGCTGAGCAATACCAATGCCATTCATGTACCCTATTATGCCGGGGTGTTAAAACAAAAATACGGAACCAATGGTTATGACCACCTGTTTGAAAAAACCTATTTTTCCTATGAACTGGGTATGCGAAAGCCCAATGAGGACATTTTTCAACATGTAATTACCGATGCCCGGCTCCGTCCGGAAGAAACCGTATTTATCGACGACTTCCTCGAAAATATCGAAACTGCCCGGAAAATGGGATTCGGAACCATTCACCTGAAGGCACCGCTAACGCTCACCGATGTATTTACCGATTAAAAAATATTCTCAACTTTTTGCCGTTAATTACGTTAACCAGAAAAAGAAAATTAGGCCGAATATGATTAAAAATTTTTTACTCTCTGTTGTATTGCTTGCTGTCGTTGCCACGGCCGTAGGCCAGCCTGTAAAAGCCACCATACGGCTGAAAGACGGGAAAACCATCGAAGCCTATCATTTTGGTAAGCTTGTATGCCAATCGAACCCTTATGCCGAAATCAAAACCATTTTACGTGGCAAGTTTCACGATTCGCATATGGAAATCAGCGATTACAAGGACATCACCAAACTGGTACTGTCAGGTTTCACTGCTGCTCCTGCTCCTTCGGTAGGCAATCAGAAAGGTCGCATTACAGTCGTTAAAAAGAATGGCGTAAGCGTGGATCTCGAGGAAGCCGAACTGGTGATGTCGTGTTTTAATCCGTCTGACAAGTACAACGAAATCCATGTGCAGGTGATCAATCCGCTCACCGACGAGAAAACCGATGTGGCCATTGAGATGCGAAAAATCGAATCTATTGCTTTTTAAGCAGGCTCCTGCCAGTCGCCGTTTTCTTTAATCAGTTTAATCAGTTCTTCAACGGCATCTGCTTCGGGAATACCCCGTTTAACCACTTCCCTGGCTTTGTAAAGGGTTATTTTACCCTTGCCTGCACCTACGTATCCGTAATCGGCATCGGCCATTTCGCCGGGTCCGTTCACAATGCACCCCATCACGCCAATTTTCAATCCTTTCAGATGCGCGGTGGTCGCCTTAATACGAGCCAGGGTTTCTATCAGGTTAAAATTCGTACGTCCGCATGACGGACAGGCAATGTATTCGGTTTTGGACATCCTGATCCGGCAGGCCTGTAATATACCCAATGAAACTGAGTTGATCAGCGGCTGTGTTAGCGGGTATTCGTTTGAAAGCCATAAACCGTCGCCAAACCCTTCGATAAAGGCGTTCCCCAAAGCAACAGCGGCATGCAACATAAAATCCTCCTCGCTTTTTTCCTGCAGATGAAGCCTGAAAATAACAGGAACAGGGCATTGTGCTAAATCCAGCCTTTGCCGTAACCCCCTGATTTCTTGTTGGATATTGCCTTCCGATGGTTCATAAACCAACACAGCTAAAGGATCTGTTTTCAATACACCTGACAATGCACCGGCAAGTGTTTCATAGGTTGCCCTAACAAGGTTGATGGCACTGTCAATTTGATCGTATCCGAAAACAACGGGAGGAAGATTTCCGCCAATATTGCCGGTTTTGCGCGTTAATCTTCGCTTATATTCAATTTGTCCGTTAATTCGTTCTGCTGAATACTTCTTTTGTGCAGCATCATTGACAAAATCAATCAGTTTACGGGCAACAGGCAGCTCAGCCTCGGGATCTTCGGTCAGGGAAACCCTTATGGTATCGCCCAGTCCGTCAGCCAATAAGGCTCCAATGCCCACTGCCGACTTGATCCTGCCGTCCTCCCCTTCCCCGGCTTCGGTTACGCCCAGATGAAGCGGAAAATGCATGTCTTCATGATCCATTCGGGCAGCCATCAGCCGTGTACTCTGGATCATCACCCGAACATTGCTGGATTTCATGGACACTACCACCTGATCAAATTGTCTTTCGTTGCAAATACGCAGAAATTCCATGGCCGATTCGACCATGCCTTCGGGTGT
>JAFGVG010000210.1 GCA_016938095.1 Bacteroidales bacterium | reverse complement strand
GCGAAAACAGGAACAATTTTAAAGAGTCGTCGTATATACTACGGAGTAAACAATTAAACACCAAAATGAAAAAGATAATAACCACGCTGGTTGCTTTGTTTATAGCTGTAACAGCATACATGCAAACCACCATTCCTAAAGCCCAAACCTTGTTCATTTACAACTTTTCGCGGCTGATTGAATGGCCGACCAATTACCGTACAGGTGATTTCGTGATTGGCATATTGGGCACTTCGGAAGTGGCCGGAGAGTTGGAGACCTATACCAAAGGAAAAAAGGTTGGAACGCAGAATATTCAAGTTATCAGGTACAAAACACCTGCCGAAATACAACAATGTCACATTTTGTTTGTTCCTTTTGCCCGAACCAAAAGTCTTACTGAAGTGTTGCCCCTGCTTAACGGCAAGAGCACTTTAATCATTACCGAAAAAGCCGGAGCGCTTGACGCTGGTGCTGCCATTAATTTTGTTATTATGCAGGACAGGATGAAGTATGAATTGCGTTCTGAAAATGCAACAAAGTACGGCATTAAGTTCAGCGCCAAATTGCAAGAAATGTCGGCTTCTGCATCTATGATGTACTGATCGCGCACTTCAACAATTTTCCGAATTCCATATTTCCCAGGCCTTTTCGGCTTGCAGGTGTAACATTTGCAAGCCATTGATGGTGGTTGCTCCTCTGCTTTGTCCCAAAGCCATAAACTGCGTTTCCGGCGGATTGTAAATCAAATCGTAAAGCAGGTGATCGGTGGTAAGACAATCATAAGGCAAATCGGGGCAATCGTTTGTATTGGGATACATACCCACCGGGCTGGTATTGACAATTATGGCAGCCTTTTCAAGCAATGAAGGCGAAACATCGTGGTAACCAATCTGACCAGGATTTGCCGGATTACGTGAAACAAAAATAACCTGTATCCCAAGTTTTCGTAAAACATACTCCACAGCTTTTGAAGCCCCGCCAGTGCCCAATATCAGCGCAACTTTACCATTCGCTTTTATAAAAGGCTTTATTGATGCTTCGAAACCGTATGCATCCGTATTGAATCCTTTGAGCGTGTATGCCGTGCCTTTTCTGCAGATCTTAATGGTATTCACCGCCCCTATCCGGGCACTTTCATCGTCGAGGTTGTCAAGCAGGGGAATTACTTTTTCTTTATAGGGAATAGTTACATTCAGCCCGCACAACCTTGGATGACCGTTAATCAACTCCTTCAAAAACCCGACATTTTCGATGGGAAAGTTCTGGTAAACACAATCGCTTATGCCTTCGCGGGCAAACTTATCGGCAAAATATCCCGCTGAAAATGAATGCGTAAGCGGATAGCCAATCAATCCATATTCCTTCATTTAAGGTATTGTTATCTACCGGACTAGTCGAGTTTGCGATATTTATCCGTATCGGGTTTGAATTCCTTCATCTCACCCGGAAGAAAATCAAGGAAGGTATCACCCCGCAATCCCTGGCGGAGGCATTCCAGAGGAATGACATCGTTGTATGCAATATTGCCGAGGTTAACATTGGGGCCCATTTGTTTGATAAACCAGGCCTGTTGCTTGCCCGAAGGAGCTTCCCAGATAACCGATGCCGGATCGAGCTTTTTATTGATCAGGTCAATCAAACCTGTATTAACACTTCCGTCGCTGTGATAAATACCAATGGTTCCGCTTTCACGAGCCTCACCGATTACTTTCCACGATCCAGCCTGTATTTCTGTTTTCATCATTTCGGCCCATACCTCGTCGGCAATTTCAACACCTTTTTGTTTGGACCCCACTTCGGAAAGCACGGTGAAGTTTTTCGACAACTTCTGAATGTATTCGAGCTTCTGCGAATGATGCATGAACATTGAACCATCGGAGACTTCCACAACGGTGAGCTTATACTGCTCAGCAAGCCTTATGTATTCGTCGAGCATATTCCGCACCACAAATGCCTCAAACAAGGTTCCTCCGAAGTATACCCTGATACCGGCCTCATGATAAAGGCTGATTTTCTTTTCCACATTACTGCTGAATACCGATGTTCCAAAACCGAGCTTTACCAGATCGGTATAGGGTGCATTATTTTCAATATAACTTTCCGCTTCAATGGTACTCAATCCCTTATCCATCATCATGGTGATACCTGCATTACGGGGTTTTGCCGGTCGTTCGGGCCGATATGGAAGATTTATATTCATCAGTATTTGATTTAAATGTTAATGGTCAGGGTTCTTCTGATGTCAGTTGTCAGCATTAAACATCAGTCGTGTTTTACATAAATAACGCTCAACCAGTCTTCGGAATGCAGCAATTGACCTGGTTTTTGGGAATTGAGTGAACATGTCGTTATAACCGTGTAACTGCAGTTTCAGACCCAGCATAAAATAATGCTTTGCCTCATCCAAACGCTTGTCGTATACGAGGTATGCGGCCAAACGGTAAAAAACAAGGGCATTCCCATGCTCTTCCCTGCTTAACGGAACCAGGAGTTCAATGGCTTCGGCGTAGCGTCGTTTGCGATAAAAAAGTTGGGCACAGGCCAGTGTTGCATCATGGTCATCGGGTTTGAGTAAAAGTGCCAGTGTAAAAGCATCAATAGCTTTGTTGACCTGGTTAACCTGGCTGAGTGCTTCTCCAAGCATGCACCAGTAGGAGGCATTATCGGGCTCACTGGTGATAGCCTTATCCAAAGCCTCCATGCACAACCCATAATTGCATAAACCGTAATAGGCTTTTCCAATGCCAAACCATGCCATGGAATCGTCGCCGGCCAGTTTTATGCTTTCACCAAAAATACCGATAGCCGCCATGTAATCCTCCAATTGCAGGTAGCAATGGCCCAAAAGATTAAGCACTTCAATATCACCGTTGTTTTCATTCAGCAATTCTGTATACAGGGCAGCTGCTTCAGTATAGCGTTCAAGGTTGGTTAACAATTCGGCTTTACCCAAACAGGCCGGAACAAAACGGGGATTAATGGCCAGTGCATAATCGAATGCTTCCTGCGCTCTGTGCATATTTCCGGTATCGGTATAAAGAATTCCCAGGTTATTCCAAACATGTTCGGCAAAAGGATCGATCTCGAGGTATTTCTTATAATACCTTATGCCTTTTGCCGGTTGGTCCATTTTTTCGTAATTCGATCCCAAATCATATAAAACCAGCAGATTTTCAGGATTGTGCCTAAAGGCTAACAACAGGTACTTATCTGCCAGCTTAAGATGCCCGGTTTGCATATACGATTGTGCAATACAATAAGCGGTTTCATCTTTGAATTCGTTGCACAGTCTGAAAGCATTATCAAAAGCAACACGAGCCTCAAAGCCCTTACCGGTTAAGTTAAGGGCAGCTCCTTTGGCAAGGTACAACTCGTAATTATCATCTGCTGTTTTGCCAATGCTTTTGATTACACTTAAAGCCTTTGCCGGTCGCGATATATCTATCAGCAACTGCGCGTATTTTATTTTTAACAGCGAATCGGCAGGATACTGTCTGATGGCATGAACAATAACCATAAGAGCATCCTTAAAGTAATAGCGTTCCGCAAAATAGTCGATAAGGCAGTCGAATTCATACCTGTCAAAAAAAACCGGCTGATGCAATGCCATCATTTGCTGGTAGCGGTCAAGCAATTCCTGAGTTTCGCTGTCTTCAAAAAAATCATCCCGGTCGTCGAACATCACTTGCTTATTGGTAGGGCTAATTTAGTAAAAAGGTTTACGTTATATACCAAAGTTCATCGAAAGAAATAACCTATTTCTTAACATCGGGTACAATGGCATGTGCATCGAGTTGTTTGCGGAGCGAAGCGTTTAGCAACACCAATTCTTCAGTTAGTTTCTTATGTGGGCCAGATTCCCGGCCCAGGCGCAAAAGCAAGTCGTCGAGTTCGGTTATGGTTTGCTGGGCAGTTTTATATTGCCGGGCAAACTGGTAGTTCATTCCAAGCCTTTGCAGCGTCTCCAGCATCAGGCTATAAAGGTCGGCATATTGTAACAATTCACGTGCAACACTTTCGCCATAACGCGATTTTAACACTTTCCAGAGTACAAAATCAGCTGAATAACTTTTGCTGTTCCACAAAAATTCTGCTGCTGTGGCCAGTCTTATCACATCCGTTTCTGTTGAGGGTGCAAAATTCACAAAGAACATCAAGGTGTCGAGCAAATGAAAATGCTCCCGGATCGGTTCATTGTTAAAGGGTTCAAAGATATTGTACAGTCTCATTTTGCCCGGATAAGACGGACAGGTTCCTCCGTAATGTGCAGCAGGAGTTGCTATGCACATCGAATTGTCCATAAATACAGGGCGTATTCCGGCATAAGTGATATATCTCCCTATGTCTGCGTCATCGGTATTCACGCTGAAATATGAGCTGCCCGCATAGAGTGGCTTTCGTGCATCGCCCTGATTGTTTCCAACCAGGTAATAAGAATTGTCGATCATCTCGTTGTGAAAAAACATGGGCAGACACAGTTCATTCAGGAGATCCGGCCAGCTGGCTGACCTGTCAACAGCACCGCAACCAAAGGCAACAGGTTGCGTTATATCAGCTGTGTTATCAACAGGGTAGCGATAGGTAAGGGTTGAATCATCGGGTGCAATTCCTGCCGGCAGTGAAGCATAATAAAACAGCCCATTGGTCGAAAGATCTGTTTTCGGGAAACCATTTGCTGGTTTTTCCGCTGCAAACAATAAAGCGCCGTTAAGTTTATAGCTTGCCAGTTCGCTGACCAAAGTCTCTTCGTCCTGTCCATTGCTTTTGTTTTCAGACCATGCAAAAAACCGGAACGGAAAGTCGGGATAGTCTGTTATCCGTGCATTATGGAAAACAGGCGTCCGGTTATCAATCAGTTGAACCAGCGTTAAGGCCCCGTAATACAGACCTGCATCGCTGTTTGCACCCACAATAACCAGCCGCGTCAGGTCGCCGGGAGTATGAATAAAATAGCCCTGCGAATGATGCTGAATAGCGGTATGTGGTAATTGATCATAAAACTGCTTGTAAAATGCTGTAGTACCAATGGAAATGATGAGCCGGGAACGGTTGCGTTGCACGTCTGTGCACTCATTCACAACAGGGACAATTGGTTTGGAGTCGCTTTGGTACCCGCATTTTTTGGCACACTCGTCCAGCGCCTGTTGAATGTAACGGGCAGACTTCCTTTCCATTTCCCCGGCTTGCCCTGAAACAACTATTACAGGCAGTTCGTTGCTGTCCATGCCTTGTTTGAACAGGAATAACGACTCCATCATGGTAACAGATTTGGGTGTGGGAATAATGCAGTCCTTCACACAAAAGGCTGTGTCGGTATAGGTCATCATTCTTTCGGCCACCGAAAAATTGCGCTTACTATATGAAAAATGAACACTGTCCACCCACATTGTCCCGGTGCCTTTAAGGCCAATAAATACCTTTACATAATGAGCTTCCGAAGGAATATCGCCTTCGGGAAAAGGAAAATGACTCGATTTCCCAATAATTTTACCCCAGGTAAAAGACTTAATATTGTTGAAATTGGCAAACGACAATCCTTTAAACGATGCATCAATGGTCTGCCCGGTAGGTGGAAACTTAACGCCGGAACCAATGGGTATCTTATTACGGTCGAAGAATTGCAGGCTGATGTCAACGCCATCATACATTTTAGTTCCCAGGCGCGATTTCACAGGCCTGACATTTTCAAGCCGCATATACATCGAAAAGTCGTAATGCCCCGGAATAACCTTAATAAAATCACTGAGTATGCCTTCGCCCTGGTCGTCAGTTTCTCCTGCCTTTTCGCGTATAATTTTCACTGCACGATTTCCTGAAAAGACTTCGCCCGATAAGGTCAGGCTATCGATATACCTTCCGGTCCACGTAATATTGTGCCCTGTTTGCTGCCAGCCGTCCATCACAAACGATGTGGTAACACTGTCAATGGTGAATGTTCTTCCGGTTTCGAACGAAGGGTTGCGCAACAGGTTTCCCTTCTCAAACCGTTGAATTCTGACTTTATAGGGAATGGTCAGTGGTGCCTCTGAAGACCAGGCAAGCCGCTGATCTTCGGATCTTTTACCCTTTCCGCAACCCATAAAAAGCAAAATGGTGCAGAAAGCAACCACAATATACAGGCGAATATTCATGGTCAGGTGTATATTTCTTTACGTGATGCCTTTAGGGTGTTTCTGAGCAACGAAACAATCGTCATCAATCCAACGCCGCCCGGCACTGGTGTAATAAAACTGCATTTGGGAGCAACCTCATCGAATTTTACATCCCCCAGTAATTTCCAACCCGATTTTGTCTGATCGGATTTCACCCGGGTTATGCCTACGTCAATAACCACTGCACCTTCTTTAACCATGTCAGCCCTTACAAATTCGGGTTTGCCGAGTGCGGCCACAATAATATCGGCTGAACGAAGCACTTCGCCAAGGTTTTTTGTACGGCTATGGCATAGGGTCACGGTGGCATCGCCCGGATAAGCTTTTTGTGAAAGAAGTATTGAAATGGGTTTACCGACAATATTACTCCGTCCGACTACCACACAATTCTTTCCCGATGTTTCTATTTTGTAACGCCGCAATAGTTCCATAATGCCTGCAGGCGTGGCTGAAACAAATGCCGGCATACCCAATACAAGGCGACCGATATTTACCGGATGAAAACCGTCGACATCTTTACGTGGATCAATGGCTTCTATAATTTTCGCCTCGGAGATATGCCGCGGAAGTGGCAACTGGACAATGAACCCGTCGATATCATCGTTGTTGTTCAAATCCGACACCGTGTTCAACAGTGTTGCCTCATCAACATCCTCTTCATAACGAATCAGGGTTGATTTGAATCCTACCTCTTCGCAAGCTCTCACCTTTCCGGCCACATAGGTTTCACTGGCGCCGTCGTGTCCCACCAAAACTGCAGCCAGGTGCGGTGCCTTTTTGCCCTGTTGTTTAAGTTGTTCTACCTCAAGGGCAATTTCCGATTTGATTTCGGAAGCGATTTTTTTCCCGTCGATTAGCTGCATACCTTATGTTATATATTAGTTACCCTGTAAACCACGCATATTTCCCATCATGCGCATGGGATTTTTATTTGTGGTTATGGTTTTCATCAGTCTCCTGGTTTCGTCAAACTGCTTTACCAGCCGGTTCACTTCCTGAATACTGGTACCACTGCCATCGGCAATTCTTTTCCGGCGGGTACCGTTGAGCAATTCAGGATTTTCGCGTTCGGCAGGTGTCATAGAATAAATGATGGCCTCAATTCCCTTAAAGGCATCATCGTCCATGTCGAGATTCTTCAATGCCTTACCAACCCCCGGTATCATACTGGCCAGGTCTTTTACATTTCCCATTTTTTTGATCTGTTGGATTTGCCCAAGGAAATCACTGAATGTAAACTGATTCTTTGCAATTTTCTTCTGGATCTTACGGGCTTCCTCAACATCAAACTGCTCCTGGGCTTTCTCTACAAGGGTTACAATATCGCCCATACCCAGGATTCTGTCGGCCATTCTTTCGGGGTGGAACAATTCAATGGATTCGAGCTTTTCGCCTGCACTGATAAACTTGATGGGTTTATCCACAACCGAACGAATGGATAGGGCAGCACCGCCCCGGGTGTCGCCATCGAGCTTGGTAAGCACCACACCGTCGAAATTGAGCCGTTCGTTGAATTCCCTGGCTGTATTTACAGCATCCTGTCCGGTCATGGCATCAACAACAAAAAGTATTTCCTGTGGCGCGATACCTTTTTTTATTGCCGCAATCTCATTCATCATTTCGGCATCAACGGCGAGTCGGCCGGCGGTATCCACAATAACCAGGTCGTTGCCAAGTCTTTTTGCCTCCTTAATTCCGGCCTGTGCTATCTTTACCGGGTCTGTGCCTTCTTCGGAATACACAGGTATGTTTACCTGCTGACCCAGAATTTTAAGCTGTTCAATGGCAGCTGGCCGGTAAACGTCGCCGGCTATCAGCATAGGGCTTTTGCCGCGCTTTTGTTTAAGATGGTTGGCCAGTTTGGCGGTGAACGTTGTTTTTCCCGATCCCTGTAAACCGGCTATCAGTATGACTACCGGGTTTCCCTTGAGGTTAACATCTACATTGGTCCCTCCCATGAGTTCAGCCAGCTCGTCATGGACAATTTTAACCATCATCTGCCCCGGTTTAACCGAGGTAAGTATCTTCTGGCCCAATGCCTGTTGCTTGATATTGTCGGTAAAGGTCTTGGCAATCTTGTAGTTTACATCGGCATCGAGCAATGCCCGCCTGATTTCTTTCAGTGTTTCGGCAACATTGATCTCGGTGATCCGGCCTTCGCCCTTCAGTATTTTAAATGACCGCTCAAGACGGTCGGATAAATTGTCGAACATATTTAGAATTGGTTACTGGTTACTGGTTACTGGTCTGCTGGTCTGCTGGTCTGCTGGTCTGCTGGTCTGCTGGTCTTGCAGTTTTGCAGTCTTGCAGTCAGTATATCTATTTTTTCATTTTTTCATTTTTTCATTTCTTCATCTCTTCATCTCTTCATTCCTTCATTCCTTCATTCCTTCATTTCTTCATTCCTTCATTCCTTCATTCCTTCATTTCTTCATTCCTTCATTTCTTCATTCTTTCATTATCTTGGCTCTTGGCTCTTTTTCAAAGATATTACATTCTTTCCGGCATTTCAACACCCAGCAACTCCATACCTCTTCTGACAATTCCGGCTGTTACCTCCGAAAGCACCAGCCTCAGTTCACGCACATCTGCCTGTTCCTCTTTCAGAATAGAAAAATCGTGGTAAAACTGGTTGTATTCCTTCACCAATTCATAAACAAAGTTAGCTATCAGGGATGGATTAAATGTGTCGCCTGCGTCTTTTAACACTCCGGGAAATTCATGAATCAGCTTAAGCAGACTCTTTTCCTTGGGTTTCAGTGTTATTTCTGTTGAAACGCTATCGGGCATATCAATACCGGTTTCATCAGCTTTCCTGAATACCGAACGTATGCGTGTGTACGTATACTGAATGAAAGGTCCGGTATTGCCGTCAAAATCAATTGACTCACGCGGGTTAAAGAGCATGTTTTTGGTTGGGTCAACCTTGAGCATGTAATACTTCAGCGCACTTAGCCCTATGATTCTGAAGGTGTTTTCCTTTTCCTCCTCGGTGAGTCCCTCGAGCTTACCGAGTTCCTTCGACATCTCCCGGGCAGTGGTGATCATTTCATCCATCAGGTCGTCGGCATCCACAACGGTTCCCTCGCGCGATTTCATT
>JAFGVG010000209.1 GCA_016938095.1 Bacteroidales bacterium | reverse complement strand
TCAGTCCCAGTTCTTGTACTTTGGCCACTATCTCTCCGACCTGGTCATCCAGGTAATTGATCATGGCAGCAAATGCAGCATGCCCCTCGGGTTGGGAACCATACAAGCCAATTTTCAGTTGTTCCCCCTCATCAACACCTTCGTAGACTTTCTCGGGCATAAATTTTCCTCGGTATTTTTCCATATAGCTTTCAGGGGCAAAAAGTTCGGCATGGGGAATCGCTGTGGCATAGAACATAAAAAAGCTAGTATCTTTATTATCCTCCAAAAATTTCAATGCTTGTTTATGGATGGATTCCGGGCATAAGTGTCTTTTCCTTGTCCTTCGTTTCCATCCAGAAAAACCTGCTCCTGGTTGTGCCACAAATAAAACGGGTAATAGTGGTGGGCAAATCGCTGGCAGTTATACCCATAAAATTCATCAAACCCCTGCTTGTTTGGATCACCCTCCGACCCCGGGTATCCCAGTCCCCATTTGCCAAAAGCCCCAGTAGCATAACCCGCTTCCTGGAGCATTTCAGCCAAAGTATATGTATCAGCAGGCATCGGCCACTGTCCTTCGGGCATAATTTCCTCGTTGCCGCGAACCGGGGTATGCCCGGTATGCAAACCTGTTAACAGGGATGAGCGGGACGGTGCACAAACCGTTGCGCCGGAGTAATGCTGCGTAAACCAAATACCGTCCTCTGCCAGCCTATCAATATTCGGTGTGGAAAACCTCTGCTGGCCGTAACAACTTAAATCTCCATATCCCAAGTCATCGGCCAGGATGTAGATGATATTTGGGCGCTGAGGTTCTTTAACTGGTTCCGGCTTTTCATTCGAACAGCCGATTACTAACAATGGTAAGAAAAGCGAATTGATAATTTTACTATTTTTCATGATTCATAATTTTTAATACAATAACTGCAACCCAAATACAAAGGACTTTGTTTACTTATTTTAGTTTCTCAAGTGTTACTTCTTACTCTAGATCTTCATCGAAATCTTTTGGTCATCTCATTTTCGGTTCTTCTTAATAAACCTGTCAAACCCAATTATTCGACCGGTTGGGAAAAAATATAGCACCAGCAAGGCCGCCATTTCGATCAAATTTTTATTTACAATCAAATAATTTCCTTCGGTATATGGTAATTCTTTCACTCCAACAAAAGGGGGATTACTTATGTAATACATGAAAAGAAGTAAAGCTCCTGAGACACTCGAAACTTTTGAGAATAGTCCTAGTATTAAGCTTAATCCAATGAATACCAAACTCCATTGATTAATGATATTAACAGCCTCTATAGCAAAGGGAATTGATGGGATACCGCTAAAAATACTTTTTAGTGGTCCCTCAACATTAGTTAGGTAGTATGAAGCACTCCACGTCGGATCGATAATTTTTACCAAGCCTTCGTATAGCAGATGCCAGCCAATTAGTACCCGCAACATAACCATTGAAAAAATTTGACAATTCTCTTGTTTCATACCACCTGTATTAGTTTCAGTCAATTATATTATTTCCTGATTCTCCTCATCCCATTCCACGATCCTATTTTCGAGATAAGCCAGATTAGCCATATAAAATGTAATCGTTTCTTCAAAGCCACGGTCAACATTACAACTAGGTTGCTGTTTGTTCCGAATACAATGCAACCATTCTTTCATATGAAGGTAAGTAGCATCAATCCTATGTCCATTGTGATAAGTATATCCAAAACCACGTTCTTGATAATATTTCATTGTAGCCGAAGTTGAGGCGTCAACCTGCCCTTTTTTTGGATTATATACATACATTGGTCGCTCAAAATCAGGAACTTTACCTTTATATTTATCTGATTCCCTGTCAGCAAAAACAGACAAGGCAACATTTACCTGCATTGCTCCTTCACTTCCAAGAAAAGTAATGTCACGTTGTACACTACTTTTCAAAGTACAGTTATAAGTTAGAGTAAGTCCTCTATCCGGATAGACAAAAGTACAATTCAGCACATCTGGTATATCACGGGAGTCTTTATAGAAAAAATTACCACCAACTGCAGAGACCCGTTTAGGAATCCCAAGGTTCAGAATTTGATTAACACAATCATATTCATGGGTAAATTGATTTCCAGCCGGGCCAGTCCCGTATTCAAACCACTTCTGCCAGTTAAAATACCTGTCCAAGTCAAATTCGTGCCATCTTTTGTCTCCTAAAAACTCCCTCCAGTTGATATTGTCTCTACTCGCAGGTTCAGGAATAATTCTATTCCATGCACCATGACTACTATTTCTAAAAGTATATGTTTCTATCATGGAAATATCACCGAGTAATCCTGATTCTACAACATTCTTTGCCATGATATAACTGGCTTGCTGCCGGTTCTGGTGTCCAACCTGTAATACTACGCCACTTTGTCCAATTACTCCTTTTAGAAGTTTAGCTTCGTCAGCGGTTTGGCACATGGGCTTTTCAAGGTAAATATGTTTCCCCTCTTTGGCAGCATCTATGGCCATTTTTGCGTGCCAGTGATCTGGTGTCAGGATTACAATTGCATCCAAATTATTATCTGATAGCATTTCTCGGTAGTTAGAATATAAAATAGGCCTTTTCTGAGGCTTTGCACCTCCCGACCGGACTTCTGATGATGCTATGTTGGCTGCTTCTTCCATCCTTACAGAAAAAGTATCGCAAACCCCGGTGATCTCAACATTAAGGTTCTCTTGTCCGAAAAAGTTCTTAACATTCTGGTTTATATCTCCATTTTGTAAATTAGATTCTAACCAGCCTTCTGTCGCGTAACCAAGTGCTCTGAATACTTCAGCGCCACGCATTCCATTGCCTACAATTCCGAGCCTGATTTTATCTCCGGAGGCCCTATATCCAACGGACGGTATTTTTATGTATCCAAAATTAGGCAGCTCAGTTTGACCTTTTTCTATGAAAGGTAAAATATCACTTTCATATTGGGAGTGAAAGCGAAATCCAAAATATGCCAAAACGGGTAAAGTTGCTATCCCTTTTAAAATATCTCGTCGAGAAATACCATTTTTACCCTTTCCATTTTTTTCAGACATTGCTATTTAAAACTAACTAATTTAACTTCCATTTCTTCCAATCCTTCGCTCTTCGCTCGAATACTGATATCTCCTTCCTCATCCGTAGCCTGTACCAGTAGCATAATTTTCCCCCGGAAAGCTCGTCGAACATTGGTTTTGTATGCTGACAAATCAAGTGGATCGCCGTTGTCAACACCGATGATCCTGGCAGGCCCTGTCATTTCAAATTCCACAACGTTATTGGCCATTGGGCAGAAGATTCCATTTTCATCCGTGATATCCACTGATACATGAACAACGTCTGTACGATTAGCATATACTTTTTCTTTATCAGGGATGAGTTCGATTTTTGCAGGCGGTCCCGCAGTTATTTGTTTATCTCCGGCAGCTAATTTGCTGTTCTTTTTTGCAATAGCTTTTATCATCCCTGGTTCGTAGGGCACTAACCAAACCAATTGCTCGTCGGCGTATTTTTTAGTTCCAAGCGATTCCCCATTCAGAAAAAGTTCCACTTCATCGCAGTTGGTATATACGACAACCGGAATTTTCTTACCCTCCTTTCCCGGATGCGTCCAATGCGGCAGGATGTGCACCATCGGCTTTTCCGTCCACATGCTTTGATACAGGTAAAAATGGTCCTTCGGAAATCCGCAGATATCAATTACCCCAAAATTGGCAAAACGGCTTGGCCAGTCGTTACTTTCACCCAGGTAATCAAAACTTCCCCATCGGAATTGGCCAATCACATAATCCAGGTCGCGTGTGCGTTGCCAAGCCATCCGCGCGCTGCTGCGAACCGAAGCATTGTCATACGAAGACTGGTAGTATAAATTGTACTGATAGGGTTTAATGATATCGATAGATTTTTCTTCTCCATTGATGTAGTAAGTCGAACACTTTTCTTCGGTGAAAACTTCGGGGGACTTCAGATCGGGAATAGGGAATAAACTTTCCTCCAATCCACGAAGTGTTCCGTCCCATTTACCAATTTCCCACATAGCTGGGAAATCACGCCGTCTCCAGTGTGTTTTGGTACGGTACAAACCACGCGTTTGATAAGTATGCGGCACCTCGGTACATACAATGGGCATGCTGGGCTCCAATGCATGAAACTTTTCAAGCATCCCTTTTTCTTCGCCATCGCCATTAAACCCCTTTACATCAAGTTGTACATGCAAATTTTCTTCGGTCATATCCCGCGTTGGGTCATGTCCGCCCTGCGTAACCGGACGTGTCGGGTCAAATTGATGAAATAAGTCAACCAACTGCTTTTGCACTTCACGGGTCGGGTTGATCACTTCGTTGCCGATACTCCAGATCACCACCGATGGGTGGTTCCGGTCGCGTTTAATAAAGTCAATTCCGTCTTTTTGCCACCACTCTTCAAAATAAAGACCGTAGTCATGCTCCGCTTTTTCCGTGTCCCATCCATCCAGAAATTCGTTCATAACCATCAAACCAATGCTGTCGCAAATATTGTAGAAAGAAGGAGAGAACGGGTTGTGCGCTGTGCGTATGGCATTACACCCCATCTCTTTTAATAATCTTAGCCTGTATAACAAAACATCGTCGGGTACTGCTGCCCCGACAGCCCCAGCCGTATGGTGGTCGCATACCCCTTTCAATTTGGTAACTTTCCCGTTCAGTTTGAACCCAAACGCAGCGCTAAATTCAATTTTTCGGAACCCGACCTTCATTTCAGATTCGTCCAGAACCTGTTCACCTTTGGAAATTCTTGTTTTAAGCGTATATAAAACAGGGGTTTCCGGGCTCCATAAATCCGGCTTTGAAATATCACCCAGTAAATTTACTGTCTGGATACCCTTGGAAGCGACTTTTAATGTTTCATTCAAATTGGCAACCTGGCTTCCATCCTTGTCGAAAAGTAGCGCGGTTACCTGAACCTGGTCGTCTTTATCGCTTTTGTTCAAAACATCGACTGTAACTTCATAGTCCGATTTTTCTGTTGAGATGTTGGAAGCAGTGAACGAAACTCCCCAGTTGTCAACATATACCGAACCTGATGTTTTAAGCCAAACGTGGCGGTAAATGCCGGATCCTGTGTGCCAACGCCCGGTCAGGGGTTTGGACTGGTCAACGCGGACGGCAACGATATTTTCACCTTTTCTCAGGTAATCGGTCAGGTCATACTCAAATCCGATGTATCCGTTGGGGCGGTGCCCCAAGTGGACTCCGTTTATCCAGACGTCGCTATTCAGGTAAACTCCTTCAAAATGAATTTTTATACGCCTGTTTTTCCACGAAGGGTCCCAATTTAATGTTTTGCGGTACCAGCCAATCCCGGTTGGCAAAAAACCGGATTGCCAGTCGCTTCCATGTTCAAGGCTGTAGGTACCCTCAATGCTCCAGTCGTGCGGCAAGTCAAGTAACCGCCAATCGCTGGTGTTCAAATCGGGGTTCTGGCCGTTTTCCACATCTCCCTGATGAAATTGCCAGTCAAAGTCAATTTTTTGCGAGTAGGAAATGTTCTCTTTTTCTGAACAAGACCAGACAATCCCGGCCAAAAACAATAAAACCAAACTTATAAGCTTCATAAAAATAAATTTTAAAACGTAATGCAACCCCATTCCCGGGGGGTATCTTCAAAAAATTCAAATTATACCCATCTTCTCCCTACTTTTTGCAGTCTTCAACCACTTATTGACCTAAAAGAAGTCAGCAAAACAACTATCGTCAGCATGCCTGACAATTCAAACATCCATGTTTACCGCTCATAGAACAACTTCACGTATTTTTGAGAACCAATCTCTTTTCCGTCGAGCATTTCCAGATACGCATCGCGGTGCATGTATTTCACCCAGTCGTACACCTCAACTGCTTCGGGAATTACGGGAACGTAATCCGATGTTGTGCCTGTGGCTTCTGTTTCTGCCTCTTTCAGTTGAGCACGCATCTTCACCAGAATATCACGGAATGAAGAGTCTTCAGCAAGGTTGTTCAATTCATGCGGGTCGGCAGCCAGGTCATAAAGTTCTTCTTCCGGTTTATGGCTGCGGAAAAAGTGCATTTGAGGGGAATCCAATTTCTCTTCCCACTTTAGTTTTCTCATGATGTGGACCGCAGGCCGGTAAAATTCAAGATAGGCCTGGTGGGCGTCATAGGGAACTTCCGCCATGTCGTGGCGGATGTACTTGTATTGGCGGGTAGTGATGCAGCGTGATTTTTCCATGATTTCATCCCAAAGGTCACGCGACGAATAAATATACTCGCGTGAAAAATCAGGCGAAAGGAAAGATTTCCCGTCCATAAAATCCGGGATGGGCACACCGGCCAGGTCAAGGATTGTCGCTGTAATATCTATCGAACTAACCAAGCCATCATGGACCTGACTGGGTTTTATACCTTTAGGCCAACTCATTATCAGAGGGATTCGAAGGCCGGGATCGAACAGGTAGCCCTTTCCCCGGATGTTGCACCGGCCATTGTCGCCGATAAAAATGATCACGGTGTTGTCATAAATCCCCTTGTTTTTTAAATCCTGAATGATTGCCCCCACTTCGGAATCCATGTATTCAATCTGGTCCAGGTATTTGGCCCAATCAAGCCGTACGTCGGGATGATCGGCCATATATGGTGGAAGGGCCACGTCGCCAGGATTGACTGGTTTGTGGGATTGTGCGCGTATCTCGTTCCACCAGTCTCCCCGGTGTGTGACCTGCAATTGTATTTGGGCAAAAAAAGGCTGGTCCCCTTTAGTGAATTCATCATACTTGTCGAACAAACCAACGTTTTCTTTCCCATCCCATTCCCCCAAATCGGTATGTTTAAAATTTGCATCTATTTTCCTGCCTTTGTTCAGAACGTTATTGTTTCCCAAAATACAGGTGTACCCATTTTCGCGTAGTACTTTTGTAAAGGGCTCATACGGTTCAGGAAGATAAATTTCACGATTACTGCGGTGGTGTTGCGCATTAATCTTACTTTGAAAGACCCCGGTGAGCATAGCCGAACGGCTGGGAGAACAGATTGAATTCGTGCAAAAAGCATTCGTAAATTTGATGCCGTCTTCAGCCAATTGATCCAAATGCGGGGTTTTTACGGCCTGCATCCCATAACATTCAATGTCAGTTGAAATATCTTCTGCCATCAGCCAGATAATATTCGGTTTGTCCTGGGCGCCAGCCAAAAGATTGACTCCCAGCAGAACAGTTGACAAAACCATTCCCTTACTCCCAGATATTTTGATACGATTCATGATTAAATTATTCTATTTTAAAGGTTTACACCGGTTACACCGAAAATATTTTCATCGGACCATTGAACGATCCAGGGGTCCATAGTCGATTTTTGAAATTGTTTCAGCTTTTCAGTCATTTCGAGCAGGATGGTTTTGCACGAGTCTACGCCGGCCAGATTATGGATTTCATCCGAATCATTAACGAGATCGTATAACTCGAACTCAGCCCTTTGCAGATAATCGTTCACTGTTCTTTTCCCAAATTTATCCGCCTTATTCCTTATAACTCCCTGCCAGGTAGGTGAGGCCCATAAGTCCGACGCAAACGGGTAATCGAGTTTCCAGGCAATATTCCAGATTAGCTTGTAATGGCGGTTCATCACCGCCCTCATAGGATAATACATGGTAACTTCGTGAAAAGTGTGCGAAGCATAAACCTCATCCCATCCTAACGCTTTTCCCGACTTAAGGATTTCTTTAAATGACCGGCCATGAAAACCAGAAAACT
>JAFGVG010000208.1 GCA_016938095.1 Bacteroidales bacterium | reverse complement strand
TACAGGTCTGTTGATATTGATAATACCCATACAGGATTTCTATTCAATAATATCATGGTTATGAAAACAAAAACAGAAAAAGAAAAAGAAAAAAACAAGGATATAACCTCCGGGATAAACATCACAGGTGCCGAGGCTATTATGATGAGCCTTATTCACGAAGGCGTTGATACCATTTTTGGTTATCCGGGTGGCGCCATCATGCCTGCCTATGATGCCCTTATGAATTATACCGATAAGTTGAGACACATACTTGCCCGGCATGAGCAAGGCGCTATTCATGCCGCTGAAGGTTACGCCCGGGTAACCGGCAGAATTGGTGTTTGCATGGCCACATCCGGCCCCGGTGCTACCAACCTGGTTACCGGCCTGGCCAATGCCATGATGGATTCAACTCCGTTGGTGTGCATAACCGGACAGGTTGCAGCCGGCCTGCTGGGTACAGATGCTTTTCAGGAAACCGATGTTATAGGTATAACTATGCCGGTGACCAAGTGGAATTACCTGATCACAAAACCCGAGGAGATACCTACGATTATGGCCCAGGCTTTTTACATTGCCAGAACCGGTCGCCCGGGCCCCGTTGTTATTGATGTTGCCAAGAACGCGCAGTTTGGTAAATTCGATTACGAATATCACAAATGCAAGAAAATGCGCAGCTACGCACCGGAACCCCGCATTAGTCTGGATAATCTAAAAGCTGCATCGTCGCTTATTAATAAGGCAAAACGGCCTTATATCCTAGCCGGTCAGGGTATTCTGCATGGGAATGCCGAGAATGAATTTCGGGAATTTGTGGAGAAATCGGGTATACCTGTTGGATGGACTATTTTGGGGGCATGTGCTTTGCCCAAAGATCATCCGCAGAATATTGGCATGCTTGGCATGCATGGCAACTATTCGGCCAATGTACTTACCAACGAGTGTGATGTGCTGATTGCTGTTGGTATGCGTTTTGACGACCGGGTAACGGGTGATCTAAGCCGTTACGCAAAACAGGCAAAGATTATCCACCTCGAAATTGACAAAGCCGAAATAAATAAAATTGTCAAAGTAGATGTGCCCCTGCTGGGCGATGTTAAATACACGCTGCCTTTGCTTACAAAACTTATTGAGAAACGGTCGCACGACGGTTGGATCAGCAAATTCAAGGAATTTGACAAGGTTGAATACGAAAAGGTAATTAAACACGACCTGTTTCCGACGAAGCCCGGCATGACCATGGGCGAAGTAATACATAGCGTTAACGAGCATACCCGGGGCGATGCCATTGTTGTTACCGACGTGGGACAGCATCAAATGTTTGCATCGCGCTATGCAAAATTTGCCAGTATGCGCAGCTTTGTTACCTCTGGCGGACTGGGCACCATGGGTTTTGGACTTCCGGCAGCTCACGGCGCAAAAATTGGCCGACCCGATAAGCAGGTTGTTCTATACGTTGGTGATGGCGGATTTCAGATGACCATTCAGGAGTTGGGAACCATTAACCAAACCAGGGCTGCAGTGAAAATTATATTGCTCAACAATAAGTATCTGGGAATGGTAAGGCAATGGCAGCAGCTATTCTTCGACAAGCGATATTCAGAAACCTATCTGTTGAATCCGGACTTCATTAAGGTGGCCGAAGGCTTTGGCATCAAAGGCAGGAAAGTATTGGAGCGTTCCCAACTGGATAATGCCGTTAAGGAAATGCTTGATTATGATGGTCCATATCTGCTGGAGGTTTCCATTGAAAAGGAAGACAATGTTTTCCCTATGGTACCAACAGGTGCATCAGTGTCTGAAGTAATTTTTGAACATAAAAAGTAACCGACATGGCAAAGAAAAATGTAATGATCGAAAACGGACCGTGCTCCGGAGGAAAAAAAACATATACCATTTCTGCATTTTCTGAAAATCACATTGGTCTGCTTAACCGTATTACCATTATCTTTACCCGGCGGCAGGTGAATATCGACAGTCTTACTGTATCGGGTTCAGCCATTCCGGGAATTCACAAGTTTACCATTGTGGTGCACGATTGTCTCGAGAAAGTGCAGAAAGTGGTTGAACAGATCGAAAAGCTGGTTGAAGTGCTCAAAGCCTTTTATCATACCGAAGAGGAAGTTATTCATCAGGAAATAGCGCTTTACAAGGTTCCTACCAAGGCTTTGCTCGAAAGTAACAAGGTTGAGGAAACCATTCGTAAGCACAGCGCACGCATTCTTGAGGTAAGGCCTGAGTATACGGTAATTGAGCTAACAGGTCACAAAGAAGAAACAGAAGCGCTCTTTGACGAACTTAACAAGTCTGGTGGCTTGCTGCAGTTTACCCGTTCGGGGCGTATAGCAGTGACACGTTCAAGTAGGGAAGTGTTTTCCAGCTACATGAAAGATGCAGGCACCGTGTCGGTAGAATATGAGAAAAATTAAATCAATCATTTAATAATTAATATATTATGGCAAAATTAAATTTTGGAGGAGTAATTGAAGACGTTATAACCCGTGAGGAGTTTCCGCTTAAAAAAGCACAGGAAATTCTGAAAAACGAAGTGGTTGCAGTGATCGGTTACGGTGTTCAGGGACCTGCACAGGCGTTGAACATGAAAGAGAACGGCATTAATGTAATCATTGGTCAGGCTCCTGAATTCAAGGCTGACTGGGATAAGGCCATCAGAGATGGCTGGGTTCCGGGAAAAACCTTGTTTTCCATTGAAGAAGCTGCCACCAAAGGAACCATTATTCAGTATCTTGTATCAGATGCTGCACAACGTGCCATTTGGCCGAAACTGAAACCATGCCTGAAAGCTGGTGATGCTTTGTATTTTTCACATGGATTTTCTATTACCTACAAAGAGCAAACCGGAGTTGTTCCTCCTGCTGATGTGGATGTGATTCTGGTCGCTCCCAAGGGTTCAGGAACTAGTGTGAGGCGTAACTTCCTTGCAGGTGCCGGTATCAATTCAAGCTTTGCTGTATTCCAGGATTATACCAAACGTGCCACCGAGCGCACATTGGCCATTGGCATTGCCATTGGCTCGGGATATCTCTTTCCCACTACCTTCGAGAATGAGGTTTACAGCGATCTTACCGGTGAACGCGGTGTGCTGATGGGTGCACTGGCAGGCATTATGGATGCACAATACCAGGTGTTGCGCGAGAACGGCCACAGTCCCAGTGAAGCTTTCAATGAAACCGTTGAAGAACTTACCCAAAGTCTGATCAGGCTGGTAGACGAAAACGGAATGGACTGGATGTATTCTAACTGCAGTGCAACAGCACAGCGTGGTGCACTCGACTGGAGACCAAAATTCAAAGAGGCTACACTGCCGGTTTTCAACGATTTGTACAGCAAGGTTAAATCGGGTTCCGAAACCAAAAGGGTTCTCGAATCTACCGGTATGACCAATTACCGCGAATATCTTGAGAAGGAATTAAAGGAACTGCGTGAATCGGAAATGTGGCAGGCCGGTCAGCAGGTACGGAACCTTCGTCCCAAATTGAAATAGCCAATTTGGCACAACCGAACAGGAAGCTGTGTAAAAAGTCATAAATTGAGCGTAGTCAGGAGACTACGCTTAGCATTCATGGTTGACATTCATCACAATGCGCTAGGCGTAGTTTTTAACTACGCCTGATAGAGTGACTTTTTACACGGCCTCTTTATTATTGATATTCGTTGGCTAACGAAGAAAACATAGAATACAAAAGGTTTATTATAAGCCTTGTTCCTCCGGCCATAATACTGCTTATTATATGGCTGGTAAAAATTATTGAAGTTGCCGATGGGCTCGACCTTTATTATTACGGCATATATCCGCGGAAAACTTCAGGACTTATCGGCATAGCGGCTTCCCCTTTTATCCATGCCAACTTCAATCACCTGCTTAACAACTCCGTCCCTTTCTTTTTACTGCTTACCGCCATTTTTTACTTCTACCACAAAGTGGCCTGGCGTGTGCTGTTTTTTTCCTGGCTTGCCAGTGGCATTGTGGTTTGGGTCATCGCACGTTCATCGTATCATATTGGCGCCAGCGGACTGATATACGGTTTTGCCGCCTTTCTTTTACTGAGTGGTATTGTACGACGTAACATAAACCTAATGGCCATATCGCTGCTGGTAATTTTTTTATACGGCAGCATGGTCTGGGGTATTTTTCCTTATCGACCCGATATGTCGTGGGAATCACACCTGGTGGGTCTTACCATTGGCGCTTTGCTGGCCATTCATTACCGGCACGAGGGTCCGGGTCCTACGCGGTTTATCAGCGATATGGAAGATGAAGAAGATGATAAGACTGAGGGCGCTGGAATAATTGAAGAGGAGAGTTGGGAAGAAAAGGAGTGAGCGTAGTCGGGAGACTACGCTTAGCGATACAGCGTTTTTGTATCAGATGGTTTTGAAATGCGAATAGTATTCGTAAAACGAATAGATCTTCAGCAACTCGTCAATGCCCTGTTCAACCGATATTTTAGGCACAAAACCTATTTTTTCGATCTTATCATAGTTTACCAGAAAATGACGCAGATCCTTATCCTGCATTTGTGAATCGATGATTTTGAAATCGACTTTTTGCTTGATAAAATTGGCGATTTCGAGCTTGGAATAGTTCATGTGATTACCACCGGCATTGAAAATATTGCCTTTCATCTGATCGAATTTTTCCATCGTCATAATGTAGCAGTCGGCAGCATCCTCAATATGCATGAAAGTACGTTTGGCAAAACTGTCGAATAACACAAGCACGCCTTCTTTTACGGCTTTATAGGTAAAATCGTTTACCATCAGGTCGATCCGCATTTTGGGGCTGAAACCAAAGATGGTTGCAAAACGCAGGGCAACGGCATTTTCTTTTTCCATGGTGATTTGCTCGGCCAGGTACTTGGTGTTGGCATACACACTGAATGGTGTGATGGGCGTTTCCTCGTTGCAGGGTTCTCCCGAACGTCCGTAAAACGATGTGGTAGAGGCGTAAACAATGCGCTGGTCACAACTCAGTCCCCGCAGAATATTGCGCGTAGCCTGCACATTGATCAGATGAGCCGAATGCGGATTGGCCGAACAGGCAGGGTATCCGCTGATGCCTGCCAGGTGATAGATAAAGTCGAATTCGCTCAGATTTTTGATTTTGTTGCGCACATCGGCCTTGATAATGGTCAGGTTTTTGTTTTTTACCAAATGTAGTACGGGCTCATAACCATACATGAAATTATCCAGGATGGTTACCTTGTAACCTTTTTCCAATAATTTGGTGGTGAGGACAATTCCTTTATACCCGGCACCGCCTGTAATAAGAATTTTCAATTTTCTGTAAGTTAGTTAACGGTAATATTTCAATGTTAAAGCGTAGGAGGTTGTTTATAAAACCCTGCTTAGCGACCACAATATTAATAATAATGGTGGTTATCTGTCCAATAAAATCTGTTAATTTGAGTGAAATAATTTTTTTGGCCATAAAAAAAAAGTAGTTTTGATTCATCAAAACAGTTCATGAACAATATTCCCAAATCATTTCAAATACACTTGTAAAGATATGGCTGCTGTAATCAGGCGCATTGAATACTACTTGCCGGAACGGGTGGTCACCAATAAGCAACTCGAAGAACAGTATAAAAAGTGGGAAGCCGATAAGATATTCAAAAAAATTGGCATCGCTGAACGGCATGTTGTTTCGGAAAACGAAACGGCCGTTGACCTGGCCTTTGAGGCAGCCCAAAAGGTTCTGCAGGGATACAACAAGGACAATATTGATTTTCTGATCCTGTGTACACAAAGTCCCGATTACTTTTTGCCTACATCTGCGTGTGTATTGCAGGATAAGCTGGGCTTGCGAAAGGACATCGGGGCCTTCGATTACAACCTGGGGTGTTCGGGGTATGTATACGGGTTGGCTATGGCTAAGGGGTTGATTGCCTCGGGTTTAGCCTCCGGCATACTGCTGATTATGAGTGAAACCTATACCCGGCATATTCATTCGGGTGATCTGGCAAACCGCACTATTTTTGGCGATGGCGCGGCCGCGACCATTATTGAGAAGAGCCCGCAGGAACATTTTATTGAATTTGTGCTGGGTACCGATGGAAGCGGTATGCAAAACCTCATTGTTCCCAACGGGGGTATGCGGCATGCCAAAGATGCCCGGGCGACGGAAACAGTCAATGCCAGCGGTGATGTGACATCAGCCAACTGTTTGTATATGAATGGTCCTGAGATATTTAACTTTACCATTGAAGCGGTTCCGGCGGCGGTGGAAAGTGTGCTTAAAAAAAGCGGACTCACCATGAATGATATTGATTACGTGGTGTTTCACCAGGCCAACAAATACATGATTGACTTTTTACGCAAAAAAATTGGCATACCAATGGAGAAGTTTTTTATGGATATGACGGATACGGGGAATACGGTGTCGCCAACCATACCCATTGGTCTTAAAAAGGCCTTAGATAATAACACTATCGGGCCCGGCAGCAAGGTATTGCTGTGTGGTTTTGGCGTGGGTTATTCGTGGGGTGCCGCTATTATTGAAATGTGAAAATGAATTACTGGAATAAAAAATACGGTTATAAATTAAAGTCGCTTACGGATGAAAAAGGAGGATTTTTACTACGAACTGATCGAATATCTCGAGATTGAACCGGTTGAACTTAACGAAGGAACAGCACTGAATTCAATAGAAGGTTATGATTCCATGGCCGTTATGTCGCTTATTGCCTTTTGCGATGAAAAGTTTGGAAAAAAGATCAATGCACAGCAAATTCAGCAACTTACAACCGTAGGAAGTCTGATGGAATTTCTGGGCAAGGAAAACTTTGAAAATTGAACACTTTATCAGGTAAAAATATTGTTATCACCGGCGCTTCGTCGGGTATTGGACGGCAGATAGCCATTGAAGCCAGCAGGGAAGGTGCCGGCGTGGTACTTATTGCCCGTAATGTTGAACGGCTCAACGAAACCCTGAGCATGCTCGTACCAGGCAACCACCTGGTGCTGCCTTTTGACGTTACTGCCTTTGATAAGGTTGAAGAACTCATTGACGGTGTTGTTGAAAAGCTGGGACCCGTTTCGGGTTTTGTTCATGCAGCCGGGGTTGAACTTACGCTGCCGTTTCGCAATACCAGGCCGGAACATTACAATGATCTCTTTGGGGTGAATGTTGTTGCTGGTTTTGAGTTAGCCCGGGTTATATCCAAAAAGAAAAACTGCGATGTCAATGGTGCCAGCTTTTTATTTATCAGTTCGGTGATGGGCAGGCTTGGGAAAGAGGGTAAAATTGCCTATTGTGCAAGCAAGGCAGCGCTGACAAGCAGTGTAAAGGCCATGGCACTGGAACTGGCTGGCAAAAAAATCAGGTGTAATGTGCTGTTGCCCGGAGTGGTCAAAACCAGTCTGGTTGAGCATATGTTTGCTACATTGCCAACAACTTCTGTTGACGAAATTATAAAGCAACACCCAATGGGACTGGGACTTCCTGAGGATATAGCTAATCTCGCCGTTTTTCTGCTTTCGGATAAAGCACGGTGGATTACCGGCAGTGAACTGACGATTGACGGGGGGTATAGCGCTGGATAAAAAAGCCTGTGAAGATTGCTTCACTTCGTTCGCAATGACTACTTCGATTATCGGACTTTTTAGACAGCCTCCTGATTAGCTGACTTTTTACGCAGCCCCGGTGATATAAACCGGCATTCAATCGTAACGTGGATCGCTGAATTTTACCCTTTCCCTGTCGACATATTCTTTCCGGATATCGATAAGCCTGATTTTCCATTCTTTCACATTTTTGCTGATAACCGAATTAGGAGGCACTATGGCCCCTTCGCCGATGGTGGTGTTGGGCAACAGCACAACGTTTGACGTTACCCACGAATCTTTTTTAAGTACAATTTTGCCTAGTGTCACATTACGCTGTTCATTGGGAATCATGGGCCCGCTTGTTCTGTGGCCGCCATCGGGACTGTCCGAAGCGGCAATCAGGATGCAGCCGTAACTGATGGCTGCAAAATCTTCCATGATGAATTCACCACCTTTTGAAATGATGGTACCCATGGCAATATGGCAACCACGGCCAATTTTCATTGTATCGGCACCGATAATAACCTTTTTGTCGATCATCACAAATTCTGAAAACGCATAGTTGCCGATGTTTTCAAACACAACATCTTCGTCAATGATGATGTTGCCCGACCATTTTCGGGCTTTTAAGCTGTAATAAAGCGCCCGTACATAGTAGCCGAAATAACCATTGACCGATTTGATGAAAACATATATTATATTGGCATACAAGGGTATGGGAAGCACCAGGATGAATGCCAGTAACCTTTCAATAATGACCAGGGGAATCTGAAAAACACGGAACCTTAGCAGGCTGGCAATACAACCAAACATTTTTTTTTGGGATGCTGTTGCAACTGCCAGTTGCGACAGAAAGGCAAAAAACCTGTGATCGTATACCGGTTTAAGGTACATGGCAAGTTATTTTTTATAGAATGCAGTTACCGTTTCACAAAGAAAAGCAATATCCTCTTCTTTGAGACTGCAATGAACCGGGAACGAAATGCCCCTGTTATAGGCATCATTGGAAACAGGGAAATCGTCGTGTTTATAGTTCAGGTAGTCGAAACAAGGTTGGCGGTGCAATGGATAGAACATCCGGCGGGTTTGAATGGCATTTTTTTCGAGGTTTTCAATCAATGCTTCCAATTGGGGAACTTTAACATTAACCCTGAATGGAATGAAGTTGCAGAAGCTGCTTTGCTCAATGAATTCAACATCTTCCACATTGCGAAGCATGGCTTCGTAAAGGCCATGGTTCTTTTGTTTGATTTCCTTGATTTTTTCAAATTTCTTTAACTGCGCAACGCCCAAAGCACATTGCAGATCGGTCATCCTGAAGTTCATACCCAGTTCGGGGTGGATGAACGTACCGCTATTTGGCCTTCCCTGGTTCCGGAGCATCTTAAGTTTATTAAAAATCTCTTCGTTATTGGTAAGTACCACAGCCCCTTCACCGGTAGTAATTGTTTTATCGGCAAAGAAAGAAATCATGCCAACATCACCCATTGTACCGGTATGGTTGTTTTTATAAAAAACACCAAACCCTTGCGCGGCATCTTCAACAATAAGGAGGTTGTATTTTTTGGCCAGTGCCAAAATGGGATCCATATCGCACGATTGTCCGTAAACATGCACGGGCATGATGGCCTTGGTTTTTGCGGTAATGAGTTTTTCAATGGCAGCGGGATCCATTTGCAGGTTGCCGGGACATATTTCGGCAAAAACAGGTGTGGCTCCGGTAAATGCAATGGACGATGCGGAAGCGTTGAATGTGAAATCGGGGACAATGATCTCATCGCCTTTTTGGGCGCCAATGGCAAGCAGGGCAAGGTAAAGGCCTAAAGTGCCATTATTGGCCAGCACTGCATATTTTGCACCGGTAAAGGCTTTGAGTGAAGCCAGAAATTGTTGCGAAAAGGGGCCTTCGGTAACCCATGTGGTTTTAATGGCCTGCTCAAGGTTAAGGATTTCTTCCTGGTCAAAATAAGGCTGAATTTGCTGAATACGATATTCCATGGTATAAATGGGTTGTAAAGTGAAATAATCAGGCCAGTATAAACTTTTTGAAGGCGATGATGCTCATTCGGACAAGTAACATGGCATGTTTCATAAAGCTGAAGAATGACTGTCCGTATGCCTTGGATTCACCGTATTGGCGTGGCTGGTAATGTACCGGTATTTCGGTAACCTTCAGGTTGTTTTTGATGGTACCGAAAATCAATTCAAAATCACCAAAGGGGTCAAAATCGCCAAAATAATCTATCTGTTTCCTGATTTTCAGGTAATTCTTTTTTGATATGGCTTTAAAACCACAAAGTGTATCAGTAAAACGTTGTTTTAACAACGCAGTGAACAAGATACCAAAGAAGCGGTTGCCCAGGAAATTGAACAATGGCATGGCACTACGCTCCATTTTGTATATGAACCGGCTGCCGTTAACGTATTCGCCATGATTTTGAATAAAGGCATTCCAGAAATGAATGGCCTCTTCGGGCGGGGTGGTGAGGTCGGCTTCGAGCCATATAACAAAGTCGCCCTTTGCTTCATCAAAGCCATAGCGGAAAGCATCGCCCTGGCCGATACCTTTTTGCGTAAGCATTTTAATATCCTTATCGGGATATTTCCGGATCATTTCCTGTATACGGGCAACGGTATTGTCTTTGGAGTGTCCTTCAACAAATATGATCTCGGTTTTACTGCCCATTTTTGGCATTCGGGTTACAAGCCCTTCGATATTTCCCTCTTCGTCGCGGCAGGTAATAACCACCGAGCACTTTTTTGTGTCGGGATCAGGAAGCGGCAAAGCAGGACGTGCAATAACAATGTTGTTAAGCGAAAACCTGCGAACACCTGGTAAATTGCCAATATACTTGTTGAGTATGTAAGTTAATACCGGTATGTATTTTGGGAAGAACATCAGGAACTTTCTTTTGATCACCTGGTAGCCCGAAATGTCGAGAAAGTTTTGGATATCGTCGACCGACAACCAGTTTCGCGTGAGTTCAGGCATTTTCAGCCCTATTTTTTCACCCATTTTAATGAGGGGGTACCAGAGCGGATTATAGAAATCAACAAATACACGTGTGTCGGTGGTTGTCCAATGCTGCGCTTTTTCGAGCAGAACCTGTATGTTTTCGATGCTTCCGACGATACCCGAAAAGATGATGTAATCAAAAACCTGATCGGTTTCAAAATTTTCGGCATCGGTGCATACAAATTCCACTGACGGGTATTTTTCCCGGGCGATGGAAATCATGGAATCGCTTATGTCAACCCCAACGCCTTTTGAAGGTTTAAGATTGCCAATCAGATCGCCGGTGGCACAACCAAGTTCCAGCACGGTTGATCCCTCAGGAATGCACATCCTGAAATATTTTAGTATGCTGCGGTGGTAAAACCGGTTACGGTTATAGTATTTTTTTCGTTTGCCGGCAGTTTGGTTGTAAAAGTTACGCAGGTTGTCAGATACAGGGGTTGACATGAAGGTTATTGCTTATCAAAAAGGTACATGTTAGAAAGGCTCAAATATAATAAATTAATTTATTGGGTTTAATCCGTTGTCCTTTTTGTGTTTTCGGTTAAATCAAAATAGTTAAATTAGTCGCTTAATTCAACATCCAATTTACGCATATATGTCACCCGACCCGAAGAAGCAAAAAGGAAAACAAACTGTTCATGTGCAGGCCAGGCAAAACAAAGCTGCTTCCCATGTTAAACAAGCGCCTAAAAAGGTATTGGAACAACCAAAACAACCGTTCTGGGAAAAAGCAGACCGGTACCTGGCGGATCGCCTCAATGCGGTGTTGTGGATTAGCATCGCACTCACCGTGCTATTGGGTATCTTTTTATTTGATGTAAAAATAAGCACCGGCGGAGATGACTCCCACTATGTTGAGATGGCCAACGATTTTCTTAAGGGGAGGGCCTTTCCTTCGTGGCACGGGCCCTTGTATCCCATATTTCTGAGCTTACCCATGCTTATTTTTGGCGTAAACGTGATATGGTTAAAGATTATTTCCTTTTTATTCATCATTGCCCACCTGGTATTGTTTTTTTACACCTTCAGGCGTCATTTATCTTCCACGCTCTTTACAATGGTCATGCTCATCATAGCGGTTAACACCTCTATATTGTATTTTGCCAGTCAAACATACAGCGAAGCCATGTTCATGTTCCTGCAGGCACTGGCCGTTTACCTTTTCCTGAACATTTATCTTTATGCAGGGCCTGGCTCGGGTATCAGCCTTAAAGAGGAAATATGGCAATGGGTCGGCCTTGGCTTTTTTGTTTTTCTGGCCAGCCTCACCCGTAACATTGGAATTGTATTGCTGGTGGCCATGTTGCTGTTTCTTCTTTATGAGAAACGATTCAGAAGTGCTATTTTTCTTGCGTTGTCTTATGTTTTGTTCCTTTTACCCTTCAGATTATACAAATCGCTGGTATGGGATGCCGGCGTTGCCCAAGGGCCCGATCAGATTTCAGAAATCCTCAGAAAACATCCATACAACAATGCCATGGGTACCGAGGACTTTGCCGGCATGGTCGACCGTTTTATGCTGAATGCCAAAAGCTACCTTTCACGCCATTTTATGATTGGGATGGGTTTGCACGATCCGGCTTCAACTGAAAAGAGTTGGTTTGTAACCATACTGATCGTTCTGATTAGTCTGATAGCCCTTTATTTTGCTTTCCGGCGGAGCAAGGTTATGCTGTTCATAGGTGTTTACCTTGCCGGATCGGTCTCGGCCACCTTTATTGCCCTGCACCAGTCGTGGGACCAAATGCGTATGGTTATCATATACTTCCCCATGTTGCTTGTAATACTTGTATGGGGCATTCAGCAGATTGGTCTGCAAAAGGGCATGCGTTTCCTGGGATTTGTTCTTCCGCTTTTTCTGGCGTTCATTTTTTTCAGGACATTTGGAGAAAGCCTTGAGAATATCAAGGCCAATCAAAAGGTCTTGTCGCGCAACCTCAAAGGAAATCTTTATTACGGTTTCACCCCCGATTGGCAAAACTATTTAAAAATGAGCGAATGGGTGGGGAAAAACCTGCCTGAAAATGAACTGGTGGCGGCACGGAAGCCCTCAATGTCATACATTTACAGCAAAGGCAGGGATTTTTATGGTATGTACCGGTTCCCGACGGAGGTGCCTGAAGATTTTTTAAAAGAACTCGAAGGGCGTACCGGCGATCTGATGGTTTTCCCGAACAGGCTGATTGCAGGCAGCTGGCCTGCGAACCTTCAGTGGGCCATTAAACGTACCAACGTTGCATATGTAGCAGAGGGAAGCGAAATTTATGGTGTTTATAAGTTCGCAGGACAGGAAGGCAATGAAACCGTTCATGCCCTTAATCAGCAAGGTGTTCACTTGTTTAAAACCGATTCGTTGATCAACCGTATTCAGCGGTCGGCACAGTCGTGTTTTGCCGTATCGCCCGATACGCTGCTGAACAATCTGCGCAGGAACAATGTGAACTATATTATTGTGGCTAATCTGCGGGCCAATCCCAATATGAAAACCGGAAACATTATCAATAACATCCAGCGTTACCTGTACTTTGTTGAGCTGAAGTATCCGGGAATACTGAAACTTGTGCATCAGGTTGGTGAAAATGACGACGAGCCTGCCTGGCTTTACCAGATAAATTATAACCTATACAGATTATAGCTTGCTTGGACTGAGGTCAAATAAGGAAATTGAAACAGCTGTGATAATGGGTGCCGGCAATGTAGCTTGGCACATGGGGCTACAATTGCTAAAAGCAGGGGTGCGCGTTATTCAGGTTTACAACCGTTCCGCTGTGCCAGGCGAGAGGCTGGCGGTTAAGCTGGGCACTACCTATACCAGTATGCTGGAATACCTCAACAAAAAAGCCGATTTATATGTGCTGGCCGTTACAGACGATGCGGTGGGGCGTATTGCCAATACCGGTTGTTTTTCGAAAAAACACCTGGTTATTCATATGGCTGGGAGTGTTGACATGGATGTTTTTGCAGGCAAGGTGGAAAACTACGGGGTACTCTATCCGCTGCAAACTTTCAGTAAGGGAAGAACTGTGGATTTCAACAGTGTCCCTTTGTTTATCGAAGCCAACAGCAAGGACAACCTGAAGCTTTTAAAACGACTGGCATACAAGCTTTCCGACCGTGTTTATGAGGTTGATTCCGAAAAGCGGATTTATCTGCACCTGGCAGCTGTCATCGCCTCCAATTTTACCAATCATTTGTATGCAGTGACCGAAAAACTTTTGAAAGAAAGGGGATTATCGCTTGAGCTGTTAAAACCCCTGATTGAGGAAACCATTGCCAAAGCATTGTCAATGCCGCCTCATCTGGCACAAACGGGTCCTGCTGTAAGGGGTAATCTCGAGGTGATTGGCAGGCATATGTCCATTCTGGATAATCATCCTGAAATCAAGGAGTTGTACAGGGTGCTGACCGAGAGTATTATGGCTTCAGGGAGTTCGGTAATTCGTAATTAAAAACAATATATAATGCTTTATCAACACGTTGCCCATGCCCGAAATTAAGAAAATGCTAAACGCGGTAAAGGCCTTTGCCTTTGATGTAGATGGGGTTTTTACCAACGGATCGGTGATGCTTCACCCGGGCGGAGAATTCATCAGGATGATGAATATAAAAGACGGCTTTGCCGTGCAACATGCCGTAAAAATGGGTTATCCCATTGCCATCATCACCGGAGGCTTTTCTAAAATGGTTCGAAAGCGTTTTACCAGTCTGGGTGTTAAAGATATTTATATGAAAAGCGCCAATAAAATGGTTCCCTTTGAATTGTTTTTATCAAAGTACCATTTATCCGCGGGAGATATCCTTTATATGGGTGATGATCTTCCTGATTATGAGGTGATGACAAAAGCCGGATTTGCTGCCTGTCCTGCCGACGCTGCTACGGAAATCCGGGAGTTGTCGGCTTACGTTTCGCACCGCAATGGCGGCGAAGGTTGTGTAAGAGATATTATTGAGCAGGTCCTTCGCCTGCAGGGTAAATGGATGAACGATTTTTCATTTACATGGTAGCGATAATGAAATACCTGGCAGCTTTGCTGCGACTTATCAGGTGGCCGAACCTGGTTATCATTGCTGTTTCGCAGGTTTTGCTGTGGCAATGCATCATAAACCCCCTGCTGAAAAGTTCAGGTATGGAAGTCCAGCTCCCCTTGTGGTTGTTCATTGCGCTGGTCGGGGCCACGGTTTGTATAGCCGCCGGTGGTTATGCCATTAATGACTATTTCGACCGTAAGATCGACAGGGTGAACAAGCCCAGTGAAATTATTGTGGGCAGCCTGATTAATCCGCGCAAGGCTATGGCCTATCATATGGCTTTTACCCTGTGCGGGTTGTTTTTGGGCACCTTTGTTTCTTTAAAGATCCGTGAATTATATTTAAGCCTGATTTTCTTTATGGTCAGCGGTCTGCTGTGGTTTTATTCCACCACCTATAAACGGCAGTTTTTATTGGGAAATGTAATTGTTGCCCTGCTTACCGCGCTGGTACCTTTCCTGGTTGTGCTTTATGAGCTTCCGCTGCTGGCGGATGCTTATGGTTCGAAAATGGGCCCGCTCAACCATGTGCTTATCACCTGGGCGCTGGGATTTTCGTTGTTCGCTTTCCTGGTGAACCTCATCCGTGAGATTGTCAAGGATGGAGAAGATTTTGAGGGCGACCAGGCTTACGGAAAGCAAACTGTACCTGTAGTGTGGGGTATGAAAGCCGCACGGGTTATTTCAGCGGGGCTGGCATTAATTACCATAGTATTGCTGGCACTTGCCTGGCTGCGGTTTGTGCGCGACAGGGTAACCCTGGTGTACTTTTTTGTTGTTTTGGCAGTGCCATTGGGCCTGACTGTTTTTTTACTGATGGGTAAAACCAGTAAACCGGTTTGGCATACAACCAGTCGCCTGTTAAAACTGGTAATGCTCGGAGGGCTTGGGTATATGGTGGCAGTAAATATGATCATTAACAATATGCATTAATGTTACTCAAAGAGCTCGAACAAATAAATAAACACGATATTATACTTGCATCCAAATCGCCCCGTCGTCAGCAGTTGATGAAAGATGCAGGTATCCGGTTCAGAACGGTTAATAATTGCGATATGGAAGAGGTGTATCCGTCGGTTTTACAGGCCGAAGCTATACCCCAATACCTGGCCAGGGCTAAAGCAGCCTGCTATGAATCTCTAATTTGCAACGATACCATTCTGATCACTGCCGATACCATTGTTTGGCTCGACAACGAAGTGATTGGAAAACCCTCCGGAGCCGCTGATGCCATTGCCATGCTCGGTCGGCTTTCAGGCCGCATGCACGAGGTTTTTACCGGAGTTTGTGTACGAACCATATTGCAGGAACGTTTGTTTTATACTTCGTCACGCGTGTATTTCCGAAAATTAAATGACGATGAAATCAGTTACTATGTGAATACTTACGAACCTTTTGATAAGGCCGGGGCATATGGTGTTCAGGAATGGATCGGATACGTAGGCGTTGAGCGTATCGAAGGATCCTATTTCAATGTGATGGGCTTACCGGTTCAACGGCTGTATTGCGAATTACTTAATATTATTGATTATGAAAATAAGACTGGCCTTTAGGCTGAAAATATTTGCGCTGATTGTCATTACCGGCAATGCTTTTTCATCAGTAAAAGCAGGCGAGGGCATGTGGTTGCTCTCACTGCTTGACAGTCTTAACTTTAAAGATATGCAGGAAAAAGGACTCCGGTTAAGTCCCGGTGAAATATACAACATAAACCATTCGAGCCTCAAAGATGCGGTGGTTATTTTTGGCGGGGGCTGCACCGGTGAGCTCATTTCGCCCGAAGGCCTGCTCATTACCAATCACCATTGTGGTTACAGTCGTATTCAAGCCCACAGCACGGTTGAAAAGGATTACCTGACAAATGGTTTCTGGGCCGGATCGTTGCAGGAGGAATTACCCAACCCGGGTCTGAATGTTACTTTTCTGGTACGGATGGAAGATGTTACCAACAAGGTGCTCGACGGAATAACCGATGCCATGGCTGAAACCGACAGGTCACAACAAATCAGCAGCAGGATTAATGTGATAAGAAATGAAGCCATTGACGGAACCCATTACCAGGCCGAAGTAAAGCCCTTTTATTTTGGTAAAGCCTATTATCTTTTTGTTTACGAGGTATACAGGGATGTCAGGCTGGTAGGCACACCTCCCGAGAGCATCGGACGTTTCGGGGGCGACACCGACAATTGGATCTGGCCGAGGCATACGGGTGATTTTTCACTGTTCAGGATTTATGCCGGTAAAGACAATAAACCAGCTGAGTATTCACCTGACAATGTCCCCTATAAGCCAAAGAAATACCTGAATATTTCCATGAATGGTGTTCAGGAGGGCGATTTTACCATGATATTGGGTTATCCGGGACGAACGGATCAGTATCTTACTTCCGGTGCCCTTGAAATGATTGCCCTCAAAGCGCTTCCTGCAAAAATTGATATCCGGACGGAACGGCTCAATGCTTTGCAGGAAGAAATGGCACGGGGACCGGAGAACCGGTTGAGATATGCTTCAAAGTATGTGGGAATCAGTAATGCCTGGAAAAAATGGATTGGGGTTACCAATGGTGTCGAACGCTCAGGAGCTGTTGATAATAAAAAGAAAACCGAAGATACATTTAAAAAGTGGGCAGGAGCATTACCGGCAGATCCCGAAGGGTATGCCGGGCTGATGGATGAGTTCAGCCGTTTGTATAAGCTTTATAAACCTCATTATCTTGCCTACGACATTGGCACCGAAATGCTCAGTGCCCTGGAATTGTCTTCACTGATGAACCGTTCCCAAACCATGTTCTTTGGTACGGCCGATTCATCGGAACAGGTCAGGAAGACCGTGACAGATAAAATCATTACAATGGGTGAAAACTACTTTAGCAATGGCGCGCTGGAAATCGACCGCAGGATAATGCCTTCGCTGTTGCGTATTTATTATGAAAACACCGACCCGGCATTCCACCCCGCTTTTTATGCTACCCTCCGGAATGAATTTAACGGTGATTATCAACTTTTTGTCAGCGATTTGTTCGAAAAAAGCCATTACACAAACCAGGCCAGGTTCAACCAATTGTTTTCCAAATCCGGAAAGGCCGTTTCGAAAAAACTATCCGGAGATCCCTTAACCAATGTTTACAGGGAATTCTCGATATCTTTAATGGCAGATGCTTTTGGCAAACTCGACAGCCTTAATCGTGAAATTAACAAGTTGTACCGCAAATATGTCACCGGTTTACAAGCCATGGATACGGGAAAACTATTTTACCCCGATGCCAATTTTACCATGCGACTCACTTATGGCAAAGTCGAAAGTTATGTGCCTGCTGATGCGGTTTATTACGACTGGTATTCGACCCTTGATGGCATTATAGAGAAGGAAGATACTGCTATAGCCGATTACCATGTTCCCATAAAGCTCAAAGAAGTATATGTGCAGGATGATACCGCACCATACGCCATAGATGGTAAAGTGCCGGTGTGTTTTATCGCCTCCAATCACACATCGGGGGGTAATTCGGGCAGTCCGGTGCTGGATGCAAACGGTAACCTGGTGGGGGTTAATTTCGACCGGAACTGGGAGGGAACCGTAAGCGATTACGCTTATAATCCGGAAATCTGCCGGAATATTTCACTGGATATCCGCTATGTGTTGTTTATTATTGACAAGGTGGCGGATGCGGACTGGTTGCTTGATGAGCTAACCCTTATAAAAAACTGATATGATTGCCACGTTTGTTCATGTTTGGGTAAAGCCTGAGTTTATCGATGCCTTTGTTGAAGCTACCATCGAAAATCACAAGCAATCGGTGAAGGAGCCCGGAAACCTCAGGTTCGACATTCTGCGCGATGCAACGGATCCTGCAAAATTTGTGCTGTATGAGGCCTATATGTCGGATAAGGACTTAGCCGAACACAAAAACACAGCGCATTATCAGCAATGGCGTGACACGGTTGCCGACTGGATGGCTCAACCCAGGCAGGGCATACGGCATGATGTTGTATTTCCAACTGACAGAAGTCAATGGTAGGTAGCTTTAAGCTGTTGCGACTTCCGTTGATTTTATTTGGCAACGGACAGTTCAAACGGCTTCCTGAACATATCGGGCCGCAAAGGCAAAACCTGTTGCTGCTTACTGGTTCAACTTCGTACCGGCAAATCCGGGAATGGGACGAAGTGTTTTCCAAGCTCCAAAGCCACGGACACACGTTGCACATTGGACAAATCGGGCACGAACCTTCCCCTGACGATATCGACAGCCTGACAGCCATATATCGGAATGCTGCCATTGACAGCGTTATTGCCATTGGTGGTGGCAGCGTTATGGATGCCGGCAAGGCCATATCGGCCATGCTGGTCACTGAAGGCCCTGTAACCGATTATCTCGAAGGTGTTGGAAAATACAAACATCCCGGCACAAAAGTTTTTTTTACTGCCATACCCACTACCTCCGGAACCGGAAGCGAAACAACAGCCAATGCCGTTCTTTCCATTACCGGAGCCAATGGCTTCAAACGGTCGTTGCGCCATGAGAACCTGGTGCCCGATCTGGCGCTTGTAGATCCGGCATTGACCCTTTCGTGTCCACCCAGCATTACCGCTGCGGGTGGTATGGATGCCTTTACACAATTGGTGGAATCTTATCTTTCGACAAAGTCAAACGACTACACCGATGCACTGGCCGTCGAAGGAATTACCCATATTCACAAAAGCCTGCTGAGAGCTTTTACCAATGGCAATGATATGGAAGCCCGTGCAGGAATGTCCTACGCGGCTATGCTGTCGGGTATAACACTTTCAAATGCAGGCCTGGGACTGGTGCATGGTTTTGCATCGTCGCTGGGAGGCTTTTTTAACATTCCCCATGGATTGATAGGCGGAACCCTTATGGGAACTGTTAACCGCTACAATGTAAATGCATTGCTTCAGCAATCCGATCAGGGACCCTTTCACCACAAATATGCCCGGCTGGGTGAAATGTTTTCAGGCATTCAGCAAAAAAGCGCATCGTGGTACATGCAGTTTGCTGCCGATTATTTCGATCAGCTGACAGCACAACTGAATATTGGCAGATTGGGTGAATACGGTGTTACTGAAGCAGACCTGGAACGCATTGCTTTGCATACTGACCATAAAGCCAATCCGGTACAATTCGGAACCGCCGACTTGGTTGATATGCTCAAAACGCGCTTATAGCAAATATTGTTGAACCCTGTCTCTGTTTGGTTGAGCTGTTTTATGTCATAATGGCATGAATTATTGCATTTTCGGCTCATTTAACAAACATAAATTG
>JAFGVG010000207.1 GCA_016938095.1 Bacteroidales bacterium | reverse complement strand
GCCCAGCTATATTTTTTCAACTGGCGCCTCTCCACTCCAGTGCCATGTTGCCAAAACCAGTTTCGACCTCGTTTTTTCCGAAGAAGGAGAAAAGTTTCGTAAACGGTTGAAAGAATTGGTTGATTTCACTGTTAAAGAATTTACCGATAACGGGTTTACCCTAAACGGAAAACCATCACAAATTATTCCTGTTGTAATTGGTCACGAGCGGCCTGCCAGAATGATCTTTAAAAAAATTTACGAGAGAGGTTTACTGGTTAACCTAATTGAATTCCCCGCAGTACCAAAAGGAAAGGCAATTTTCAGGTTTCAGCTGATGGCTACACATAAGGAAGAAGAAATAAAGGCGGCGGTTGAAATGATGAAAACAGCGCGGGAAGAAGTGGAACGTGAAATGCTGGAACTTATCGACTAAACACCGTTCATACAATTGTTAAATGCTGTTAACCGGTTACAGCAATTACTGATTTTTGTTACATTTGGTGGCAAACTAAAAAAATCTTTATATGGCAATTGTGGGTGCAATCCTGCAGGAAGTGCTGAAGAAAAAGAAAAACAGCCTCGACAAAAAACAAATTAATTTTGATTTACAGCGTTCAACACTTTATAACCTGCTGAATAAAGCCAGAAACACTGCATTTGGCATTGAAAATGATTTTGTAAGTATCCTCCGGAACAACGACTTTCTGAAACAATTTCAACGGCAGGTACCCATTTATGATTATGAAAAACTTTTCAGCCAGTATTGGCATAAATTACTCGAAGGGAAAGCCAACATAACCTGGCCGGGTAAGGTTAAGTACTTTGGACTCACGTCGGGAACTTCAAACGACTCGAGTAAAAGGGTACCGCTTACACACGACATGATCAGATCAATAAGGAAAACCGGTATCAGACAATTACTCTCCCTTGCAGAACTTGACCTGCCACCCTATTTCTTTGAAAAAAGTGCGTTAATGCTGGGCGGTAGTACATCGCTGGTCAAAATGGAGAAATACTTCGAGGGCGATCTGAGCGGCATTATGGCTAACCAGTTTCCTTTCTGGTTTCAGGGTTTCTACAAACCCGGTCAGCTTGCCAGGGAAAAGGACTGGAATACAAAAATCAATAAAATGGTGGCCTCAGCAAAAAACTGGGACATTGGCGGCATTTCAGGTGTTCCGGCCTGGGTTCAGATATTGCTCGAAAAAATTATCGACCATTACGGGCTGAATACAATCCATGACATCTGGCCGAATTTTATGGTGTATGCGCACGGTGGCGTTAACCTCGACCCTTACCGGAAAAGCTTCTCCAGGTTGTTGGGAAAAGATATATATTACCTTGAGACTTACCTTGCCTCGGAAGGCTTCCTGGCTTATCAGCGAAAAAAGGACCGACCCATGCAACTGATACTTGACAATGGTATTTTCTTTGAATTCGTCCCATTCAACCAGTCTAATTTTCATTCCGACGGAACCCTGGTTGAAAACCCCGAGGTTTTGCTTATCAACGAAGTACGCGAAAATGAAGATTATGCACTGCTGCTATCCACCAATGCAGGTGCCTGGCGCTACCTTATTGGCGACACCGTCCGGTTCACTTCCGTGAAAGATTTCGAAATAGTGATCACTGGTCGTACCAAACATTTCCTCAGCCTTTGCGGGGAACATCTTAGTGTTGACAATATGACCCGTGCCATCAGCATAGTTTCAGAAAAACTCAATATCGATATCAAAGAGTTCACAGTAGCCGGAATTCCTTTTGAGCAGTTATTTGCCCACAGATGGTATCTTGGCACCAATCAACCTGTAAGCAATGTTGAGGAATTACGTATCAAACTCGATGAAACCCTGGCCATGCTCAATGACGACTACGCTGTAGAAAGAAAGGCCGCCCTCAAAAACGTGCTTGTTGAAGTACTCCCTGTAAATGCCTTCTACGATTGGATGGAAAAGAAAGGTAAAACAGGAGGCCAGCATAAGTTTCCGCGTGTGATCGGTAACCAGTATGCCGAATGGAACGATTTTGTGCAGCAATACCTTACCTGATATGGATGTATTGATTAACGGCATATTAACAGGACTTTTGCTGAGTGTTTTAATCGGCGCCACCTTTTTCATGCTCATTGAAACCAGTATGACGCGAGGCTTCAAAGCTGCACTCTGGTTCGATTCTGGTGTGGTAATAGGTGATACCTTGCTAATTGCGATGACTTACTTCTTTGCTACCTGGATAAAACAGGCTATATCAGATAATCAGTACTTTAACATTGCCGGCGGATTGGTTTTTATGGGTTTTGGCGTGAACTACATACTGGTCCGGCAAAAAAACGATTCCCCTGCCATGATAAAAAGCCGGAACATACGGGTATTTCTCAATGGTTTTTTCATCAACCTGCTTAATCCCTCGGTAATTCTTTTCTGGATGGGAACCATGGCCATAACCCTTACGAAATTCAAATACAGCGGAAAGGAAATCTTTATTTATTACACCGCTGCCCTTGCAACCATGGTAACAACCGACATGCTGAAGGCTTATTTTGCCTTTAAAATAAGCAAATACATCAATTCGCGTATGCTGCGGATCGTTTATTTATGTTCCGGTATTATGATGATAGGATTAGGTCTGTACCTGGTTTTAAAATAATCCGGCCCTTCATTCCCGATATTCTGCTGAAAAAAGCACATAGGGTCTGACCTATTTTCCCCTTCCAAAGGGGAAAACCTTTGTGCCTGGTGGATCTGTTACAAAGTTCCTGTCCAGCGGCCGGTTCACAAAATGTATGTTTTCAACCGTAAAAAAAGCATTTGGTGAATGCTTCTGAATAATATTCACTGCCATTTTCTGGTTTTTCCGGTTAACAATCACATAAAGTATCCCCACTTCACCCTGCATACCATGAGCATTAACCGATGTAACGCCAAAACCTTCGCTTCGTAAGGTTTTGGCCAGATCCCCAGAATCAACGCGGGTAATAACCCGGATAAGTTCATGTCCGATGGCCAGTTTCTCATCGAGCAACATACCAACGTAATTGCCTGTGGCAAAACCAGCTGCATAAGCAACATAGGTAGCCCAGTTGCTAAGGTTTTGCATGATGCGTGTAATGGCCACTATCCAGATGAGAATTTCAAAAAAACCAATTATGGGAGCAACATTCCGGTAACCCTTGGTCATAAATATGATCCGCATGGTATCGAGGGTTACATCACAAATCCTCATCAAAAAAATCAGCAGTGGCAAAATGAGGAAGTCAAAATAAGGTGAATTCACAATTTCCATTGGCACATAAAGCTTATTAATAAGCCTAATTTACAAAGATATTGGCAATAATACTATAAATAGCCATGTGTACTTTGCTTTTCATTCATTTCGCGAAAGTACATATAACAAATTGGAGGTGAGTCTTGTATTGTCAATGGTTTCGACCTCAAACCCGTTCTTTACGGCCAGTGCGCTTATTTTCCTTCCTGAAAAGAAATAAAGTCGGTTTTCATCCGCTTTGTTAAAACCTGTCCGGGTTGAAAAAAATTCAGTATAACGTGTCCCCCTGTGACGCTTACGCAAATCGCTGTCGGCATCCCTGATTATGATTTTCCCTCCCGGGTTTAAGCATGCCATACATTTCTCCAACAGCATGTCCTGCTTATCTTCCGGCAGGTAATGTAATACATCGCTTAGCACAAAAACATCTGCTTTTTCATAATCAAAAGCAGTGGCGTCACCCGCCACAAATCTTACCGAATCGGGTTTTGAAATGCAATGACTGGCCAATTCTATTTTGTCTGCATCATAATCTATTCCCAGAATTTTTCGTTGTGGCGAAACAAAACTCAGCATGAGTGACAAATAGCCATAACCACAACCTATATCGGTAACACAGGCATTACGCGGTATGATGCTGTTAATTAACTGATAGTTCTTTTCCAGCGAGAGTTTTATACGTGTATACCATTCCAGCACAGGACCCTTGTAAATATAATTGCGGATCAACTTTTTCCTGAAATAGGCTGGCGTTTCGATTTCCTCACGAATGCTGGCATATTCTTTACGGTAGAATGATAACATAGCTTTAGTCATC
>JAFGVG010000206.1 GCA_016938095.1 Bacteroidales bacterium | reverse complement strand
TCCGAAAATGCGGAGTTTACTATTCGTAAATGAGCAATTTTCGGACAAGCGTAACGCAGCAAATGGGACTTTATGGACAGACACTAAATAATGCCATGATCGATCATTGAATTGGCAACCTTTAGAAAGCCGGCAATATTCGCGCCTTTAACATAATCGATATAACCATCAATGCGGGTGCCGTGCGTGACACACGACTCATGTATGGCACCCATAATCTGATGTAATCGTTTATCGACTTCATCGGCAGGCCACCTGAGCTTCATGGCATTTTGGGCCATTTCCAGTCCGGATACCGCAACCCCGCCAGCATTGGCAGCTTTACCGGGAGCAAAAAGCAGTCCCTTGTTCTGAATGATTTCAATGGCTTTGGGCATGCAGGGCATGTTGGCCACTTCGCACACACACATACAGCCGTTATTTACCAGGTTAATGGCATCCTGTTCGTTAACTTCATTTTGGGTAGCGCAGGGCATAGCCACATCGCATTTTACATCCCAGGGGTGCTTGTCTTTTACAAAGACTGCGCTTTTAAACTTACTTGCAAAGGGTTCTACAATATCCTCATTGGAAGCCCTGAGTTCCAGCATATAGTCGATCTTTTCACCAGAAATACCTTCTTCGTCGTATATGTAGCCATCGGGACCCGACAGGGTAACTACTTTGGCTCCAAGTTCAGTAAGTTTTTGGGCGGCTCCCCAGGCCACATTTCCAAAACCCGATACCGCAACCCGCTTGCCGGCGAGTTCCTGTCCACGTGTGGCCATCATATTCTGGGCAAAATAAACGGCCCCAAAGCCTGTTGCTTCGGGCCTGATAAGGCTGCCTCCCCAGTTTATGCCCTTACCGGTAAGCACGCCGGTATAGGTATTTGTCAGTTTTTTATACATACCGTATAGAAAACCTATTTCGCGGGCGCCAACCCCAATATCACCGGCAGGTACGTCGGTCTCAGGACCAATCACTTTCCATAACTCGAGCATAAAAGCCTGGCAAAAACGCATTATTTCGGCATTTGATTTGCCTTTCGGCTGGAAATCCGCCCCTCCCTTTCCCCCTCCGATGGGCAGGGTGGTCAGGCTGTTTTTGAAAATTTGTTCGAACCCCAGAAATTTAAGAATACTGAGGTTAACACTCGGGTGAAAACGCAGTCCCCCTTTATAGGGTCCGAGCGCGTTATTAAACTGCACCCGGTAGCCGCGGTTGACATGAACACTTCCTTCGTCGTCCACCCAGGGCACTTTAAACGTAAGTACCCTGTCGGGTTCAGTCAGACGCTCGATAATACCGGCCTTTTCGAAATGCGGATTGCGGTTGTATACTTCCACAATGGAATCCAATACCTCACGAACAGCCTGCAGGTATTCAATCTCGCCAGGATTTCGTTGTTCGAGATCCTGAATAATACGGTTTACTTCCATGACTTAGAAATTAATTATGTTCTAAAGTTGGCCAATATCCCTAAACATTACTATGATAAATTTCAATGCAATACCTTACTTTTCTCAGGCAAATTTGTAGCTGTTGGCTGTTGGCTATTAGCTATTGGCTATTGGAGGTTGGCTGTTGGCTAACCCTCCTTCGCTAAAGCTACGGCGGGCAAGCGGCCAAAAGCTAACGGCTTTAAGCTCTTGGTTCTTGGTTCTTGGTTCTTGGTTCTCCTAATAAACCCGCTCCCCCTTTTTCACCAATTCTAATATTTCTTCGCGTAGTGGAATGGAAGAAAGGGTCCCCGGTCTGGAGGCTGATAATGAGGCTGCAGCATTGGCAAACAATACCGATTCGTAAAAATTTTTGCCTTCGACCAGTGCAACCACCAGGGCACCGTTAAAGACATCATTGACAACCGAGGTATCAACAGAATTCATTTCAAAGCCGGGAACATGCTCGGCACCGCCATTGTCGATTACCATGGCCCCTTTGGAACGGAGCGTAATGATCACCCTGTTCAGTCCCCTTTCGAGCAATATCCGTCCCGCCAGCTCTGCCGATCGCTCATCGGTTATGGTAATACCGGTCAGTATTTCAGCCTGGGAAGCACTGGGTGTAAGAATAGAAATCGATTTCAACAATTCATCGCTCACCGGCAATGCAGGCGATGGATTAAGGATTACCCTGGCTCCTGCTGCGCGCACCATGTCGGCTGCATATTTAACCGTTTCAATGGGAATATCCAGCTGCAGTAATACGATGTCGCCCATGCATACATGCGATTTCGCGTAGAGGCAATCCTGCGTGGTAAGATTGCTGTTGGCACCCTGGGTAATGGTAATGGCGCTTTCGCCGTTTTCGTCCACCACAACAGAAGAAACACCCGAAGGTAAGTCCTTATCTCTGATTATACCTGAAATATCAATACTCTCTTTACCGAGTACCTCTATGATTTGCTCACCCACCATATCGTTTCCGGTACGGCCGATAAAAACAACCTTGCCGCCGGCACGCGCTGCTGCAATCGCCTGATTTAACCCTCTGCCGCCCGGACACACGCTAAACGAACTGCCAAGCACGGTTTCCCCTTTTGCCGGAATTTTAGATGCCCGGAATATCATATCCGTATTCGAACTGCCAATGACCAGAATTCTCATAATAGTATCCTCTGTTGCTAAACCCAAATATACAATTTTGCCTGAACTAATTAAACTTAGTCAGACCAAAGTTTTTTCCTCATATAACCGGGTAAAACATTTCATTAACGGCATGTCTCACCGATGCCTCGTCAACATTGTAACTTAAAAGAGTGTCGCATCCTGGTGCATCGCATTGCTGCATTTTACCTGTGCAGTTCCCTTCAGCTATGGCTATTATGGGTATATCCGGCCAAAGCTGCTTGATACGCTTAAGCGAACGGCAGTTCTCATTTCCTGTGATATTGACTTTAATAATACATAAATCAAACTGGGCCGGAGAGGTCAGCATATCAAATGCTTCCTGCATGGAAACGGCCCTGATAAGTGAGGCATCAGAACATGACAAGATCTCATGAAAGAAAAGGTAATTGGCATAATCGTCCTCAACAATCATAATCTTTTTCCCACGCCAGTTGAATTGTTGTGAAGGCATATCAGTAAAGGGATTCATTAGTAACTGGGTATCGAATTTGATCATTGGTTTATCATATTGGATTCATTTGATTAATACTTTACAAAGACAAAAAGTAACCCTGTGTCTTTTCACTTTTTT
>JAFGVG010000003.1 GCA_016938095.1 Bacteroidales bacterium | reverse complement strand
GCCCAAAAAGCTTTTTACGTTTTCAACCATTACCAGGTCGACTGCTTTGCCGATGACACCGGACTGGAAATTGAGGCCCTGAACGGAGAACCGGGTGTTTTTTCGGCCAGATATGCCGGAGAAAGCGGTGATGCCGAACTTAACATGCATTTGGTTCTCAGCAGAATGACGGGTATTGAAAACCGGAAAGCCCGCTTCAGAACCGTGATTGCGCTGGTTGAAAGGGGTGAACTTATAACTTTCGAAGGCGTTGTTAATGGCAGTATTACTTTAGAAAAGTCCGGAGAAAAAGGATTTGGATATGATCCAATATTCCGTCCCGAAGGTTTTAACAAGACTTTTGCAGAGATGACACTTTCTGAAAAAAATGCCATTTCGCACCGTGGCAAGGCTATTGAAGCATTTTCGGTATATTTTTCCATTTGAATGGTTGCATTAACTCCTAAACCGGCATAGGAATATATGGATAAAACATTTTCCAGACAGTTTTACAGGATGATCTTCTGCTTCCTGGTTTACATGGCCAGCCATGTACCTGCCGTGTCGCAAATACCCACCGGAACATGGCGTGACCATTTACCCTATAAGCATGGGAGCCGACTGGCGGAATACAACCAACGGATATTTTGTGCCACATCCGACGGAAGTTTATTTTCCTATGGCATAAACGACAACAGCCTTAAAAAGCATTCCAAAGTTAACGGTTTGTCCGATGCAGGTATTTCCACCATTGCCTGCTCGCCCGATCAGAAAACGCTTTTTATCGGATACAGCAACGGTAACATCGATCTGGTAAGGAACGACAGCGTTATTAACCTCCCCGATATCAAGCGTAAAATGATCATTGGCGACAAAAGCATTCGCAATGTCTATTTCAGGGATAACATAGCCTACCTGGCCAGTGGTTTTGGCATAGTGGTTTGTGACCTGCTAAGGAAGGAAATCAGTGAGAGTTATTATTTCGGACCCGGAGGCAGCCAGATCGCGGTAAATGATATTACCAGCGATGGAATCCGGCTGTTTGCTGCAACCGAAGGAGGTGTTTACAGCGCAGAAATAGAAGGAACTAACCTGCTTGATTTTAACTCGTGGATTAAGTTATCTGTACTGCCTGACCCGGAGACATCCTACCGTTTTTTGGCCTGGTACAACAATAAGCTCTTTACCGTATATCCAAATCCAATGACCCGGAAAAACGAAATAATTACCGTGGATTCCGAAGAATGGGAGGTTTGGGAGAACACCCCTGGCGATACCGTATTATACCTGGGTGAACAAAACGGGCACCTTGTTTTGTCAGCGGGTGACGGAATATGGATATATGATCCGGCCGGGGCAAAGGTACGGGAGTTGTTATCCTACTATGCCCGTCATGCGTTGTTGGATGCTACGGCAAACGTATGGTATGCTCATCCCGAAGAAGGACTACTGAGGGTGTGGGAGGATGGATCGGGCGTCATCATGGCGCCCGACGGTCCTGCTTTTCTGGATGTAGGGGACATCGAAATTGAAAACGGACAACTTTGGGCCGGAGGAGGTAATTTTGCTTCGAAATGGACCGGCTATGGGGCCTATACTTTCACAGACGAGAAATGGGGTGCCGTCAACGGCAACACAGTGCCCGCCATGAAAGACTTTTTAAATGTTTTTGAAATTGCCATGGATCCGGCTAATCCCCGGCATGTATTGGCGGGTTCATGGGGCTATGGCATTGCTGAATTTTTAAATGGAGAATTAACGGCCATCGAAGACGAAAAGGGCGGCGTATTACAGCCGGTTGTCGGTTTCGAAGGGGTTCCCGGTTTTGTGCGCATCAGCGGATTGACCTTTGATGCAGCCGGAAACATGTATGCAGCAGGTACAAACAGTTCCAAAGCAGTGTATCGTAAAAAGCCCGGATCGGGTTGGGAAACGATCGAATTGAAAAGTACCGCTTTCGGGAAGAATGTCAATATAGGTGATATCCTGGCCACAACCGGGGGGCAGGTGTGGTTGCTGTTAGAAGATGCCGGAATTGTTGTCTTTGCTGAAAGCGAAGATGGCAGTATCAGGGAAAAATTCTTTACCGTAAATAATCAGGATGGCAAAGGCTTGGGAAAACTGCTTGCACTTGCCGAAGATACCGAAGGAGATATCTGGGTGGCCACCAGTTCGGGACCAGTGATTTATTATGAGCCTGAAGAAATTTTCGAAAGTAATGTTACAGGATACCAACCTATAGTTCCCCGGAACGACGGCAGCGGTTTAGCATCGCTATTGCTTAGCACCGAAAGGATCAATGATATCGAAGTGGATGGCGCCAATCAGAAATGGCTGGCCACCGAAAAGTCCGGCGTATTCCTGGTTTCCCCCGATGGTAAAAAGGAGATACACCATTTCAACGAAGAAAACAGCCCGCTGTTGTCCAACAGTGTGCAAACCATTTCCGTAAACGACAAAAGCGGCGAGGTGTTTTTCGGCACAGGATATGGAATAGTGGCCTTCCGCGGTGTGGCCACGGACGGCACAGACGATTTTGGAGATGTGTATGTTTTCCCCAACCCGGTAAGGGAAGACTATACCGGAGATATTACCATAACCGGATTGGTAGCGGATGTGAACGTAAAAATCACGGATATCTCCGGAAATCTGGTTTACGAAACAACGGCACAGGGCGGACAGGCCGTTTGGAATGGCAAAAACTTCAGTGGCCGGCGCTTACATACCGGGGTATACCTGGTTTTCTGCACCAACGACGACGGCACCAAAACCCATGTGACCAAGTTGTTGTTCATTCATTGATAACGCAACAGCATCAGGCTTATGCTGACTAAAACCAGGGCAATTGTACTGCATCATGTAAAGTATGGTGAATCTAGCCTGGTATTGAACCTGTATACCGAGCAATTTGGCCGTACAGCCTGTATTGTCAGCGGGGTGCGATCGCGTAAACCGCGCTTCCCGGCAACACTGTTTCAACCCCTGCATATGCTGGACGTGGATTTTTACTACCGCCGGAGCCGGGAAATACATCGCCTGAAAGAGGTCTCCGGACTTGTTTATTATCAAACCATTCCATTCAATATTTCCAAGAGCACCATTGCCCTGTTTTTGGCTGAAGTTCTGATGCATTGCCTGCGGGAAGAAGAAAGCAATCCGCCGCTTTTTGCCTTCCTGTTTCATGCATTTCAGCTGCTCGACGCCAGTGACGAAGGGTATCCTTATTTTCACCACTGGTTTCTGGTGCAATTATCGAGATATCTTGGTTTTCTGCCGCATGAACAGTTAATTGCCGGGAATCTCTCACCGGTGCACGATCTTCCGGTGTTTGGCAATCTTTCACCTGATTCGCTGGAAGCCCTGAGATCCATGGCTGGTTGTGCATCTGGTCCACCCGGGCAACTTGGCCTGAACCATGCAGGTCGAACAGCATTACTCGAAAGTATTCTTCGTTATTATAGTTTGCATATCGATGGTTTTACACGGCTTAAATCCTATGCAGTGCTTCAGGAAGTCTTCCGGTAAAATGTGACAGACCTTTCAAACGGGATAATATTACAATTATATCTACTTTTACCGAAAATTCGCGTTGAAGTGGTTATTAAACATCCCTTCATGAAAAAGAAAAAAGCCAATTATGCCAGGAAGGCAGGACTTCCGCCCGAAAGCTTAGTGTATACCGGAGATCAGAAGCCTACGCCGGCAGAGATAGATGTAATGGTATTTGATAATGAAAGTTTTCACCGGGAGCGGATAAACGATATTGCTAAACTTGCTGGAATTTCAAATAACAAAAAAGTAAACTTATTAATTATAAATAATATAACCGATATTACTTTAATTGATAATGTAGGTGAGCATTTTGGTATTCATCCCATGTTGCTGGAAGATGTTTTGAATACCGCCCAGCTTCCCAAGGTGGAGGAGTCAGGTGAGAACCTGCTTTTCACGCTAAAACGAATTGATTATTCAGCCGGAAATACCTTGATACAACAACACGTGAGTCTGATGTTGGGCAACAATTATGTATTGGTATTCAAGGACTTCGAAAATGGTCTTTTTGCTGACATAATCTCCCGCATTGAAAATGGCAAGAGCAAAGCGCGGCAAAAAGGAGCTGATTATTTGTTTTACTTATTAATTGATAATTTAACTGATTTATTTTACAATGTAGTGAATGAGTTCAATAACAATATTGATACTATGGAAGCGACCTTGTTAAGGGAACCGGAAAAAAATCATATCCAGGATATTTACCGGATTAAGCAACCGCTCACTGAAATGCGGGGTGTGATATACCCTATTCACGAAGCCATACTCAACATTTTACAGGGAGAATATACATTGATCCATGAAAGCACCTTACCTTACCTGCATGATGTGAAAGACCATGTAAGTCACATCATTCATATGTACGAATCCGGAAAAGATACCCTTACCGATCTGATGGAACTGAACAGCTCAAATATCAATAACAGGCTGAACAAGAGCATGAAAATTCTCACCATTATTACAACCTTGTTCATACCACTTTCACTGATTGCGGGCATATATGGAATGAATTTCAGGTTCATGCCGGAGCTTGGATGGAAAGCAGGTTATCCGTTTGCGCTGGGATTGATGATAATAACAGCCGGGATTATGTTATACATTATGAAGAAAAACAAGTTGTTTTAGTATGATGAAAGACGATGGACGATAT
>JAFGVG010000205.1 GCA_016938095.1 Bacteroidales bacterium | reverse complement strand
ACATTTCAGGGGTTATGTTTTGCCCAAAACCATACTGACTATACTGTTGCTTGGGTTTGTTGGCGGAATCATTTTCTATTTTACCCTATCGGATTTATTCCCGTCACATGCAGAATTCATTGAACAATATGTAAAAATGACCGGAACCCCTTTGTTCAGGCTGTGGCTGGTGCTGAAGTGGCTATTCTGGTGGATGCTGGCCCCTTTATGCTGGGTCATCACCGTCATTGGACTAAAGGAGCAGGAGGTATGATATGGAATTTGGAGACAGTAATGCCATTTACCTGCAGATAGCAGATCACTTTTGCGAAAATATTTTGTTGCGAAAGTGGAAAGCCGGTGACCGAATTCCTTCGGTTCGGGAGATGGCCGTTAACATCGAAGTTAACCCGAATACGGTGTTGCGGACTTACAATTACCTGCAGGATAGGGGCATTATTTTCAACAAAAGAGGCATTGGCTATTTTGTTTCGGAAGATGGCCTGGAAAAGACCATTTTGCTCAGGAAAGAAGACTTTATCAGTCGCGAATTACCAAAGCTATTCAAAGCCATGCATTTGCTTCACCTATCCATGGAAGATTTGCAGCAATACTATAAAGATCACAACCATACTGAAAGCGGGGACAACAAAAACAGCAAATTATAAGAATACCATTAACCTATTTGTCTGATGAAATGTCCGTGAAAAATAAAAAACAAACAGATGAAAACAAGCAAGATAATATTACTGGCCGTTGGCGCTCTTATGATTATTGGATTTTTTGCCGGACTATTGCTATTACGAAACGGGGTGCAACTGCTCTACAATAACGACCCGCTTGCCAGCCGCTATCGCGAAGTAAAAGTAAATGCATTTGAACGACTCGACATTTCATCACGTTGGATTGTCAAAATCCGGCAAGGGAAAGAATGCCATATAGAATCGACTTTTGACAAAAAATCGCCCGGGGGTCCGACCATTGAAAACATAAATGGAACACTCTGTTTCAGGGTTGATACAACTTGTGCAGAAACGCATACCGACAGCTTTTTCGTCAGGATTACCATGCCTGTACTCAGGTCGGTTAAAGCATCAAAAGGTTCTGATATCACCATTACCGATTTCATGGGCGATTCCCTGCTCGTTACCCTCGAAGACGGTTGTACTTTCACGGGAATGAATCACAACATCAAATACGTCACCTTCAAAACTTCAGGAGAAAACACCCTGAACATTACCAAAATATACTAAGTTAAAAGAAACACTTAAATACCCACCCAAATGAAGACTGCAGTCAGTGTTCCATATTGGCCAACCCAATTTCATACCCTACAAAAAACCGAAAAGACTTCTTCGGGCAAATCGGCACCATATGCACGATTAAGAAAGACTTTTGATCAGGCACAATCATCCTATCCCTTGTGTGCAATTAAACTATGCATTTTATCGCTTGCGAGAGCCATATTGCTTGTTGCAATGACCATAATCAAAGCGCTTTCTGCAATTCTTTTCGCCGTTGAAATCCTATTCAGGTCGGCCATGAAAAGGATGGAGAACCTGTAAAAGTGTCGGAATACATCTAAAACAACATTATAAAATTAACCCCATGAAAGACGCCAAACGTGTATTTTTGAAAAAAGGTTCCTGCTCAAATACCTTGTTTTACCTGTTGAATCGTGAATTTGGCCACACCAGTTCACCCGAGGAGCAGGCTTCCGATCCACTGGCCGGCGGATTAAATGCCACAGGGCATCAATGCGGTATGCTCTGGGGATCATCATTGGCAGTAGGAGCCGAATCATTTCGCAGATTTGGTCATTCGGGCCGCGCTAACGCTATGGCCATTAAGGTAACACAACATGTGATGGAATCTTTCGTTACCCGATCGCAGTCGGCAAACTGCCGCGAAATCATTGGCTGTGACCTCACTACCAAAGCCGGTATGAGAAAGCTGATGGTTAAAACCATCCTAAGCGGCTTTATTTACAGCAAATGTTTCAATCTGGCCAAAAAATGGGCACCCGAAGCATTTGAAGTGGCCCTGAAAAGCTTATCGACCGAATCAGCCGACATACCCGTAAATGCAGTCAGCTGTGCATCTGAAACAGTGATTAAAATGGGGGCAACCACCGAGCAGGCAACCCTGGTTGCCGGCTTTGCCGGCGGAATGGGATTGAGCGGCAATGCATGCGGTGCCCTGGCTGCAGCAATGTGGTATAACACACTGGAATGGTGCAGGAATAATCCCGGTAAGTTTGCTTATACCAATCCTGTTGCCAATGCGATGTTACGGGAATTTAAAGAAACTACAGGTGGTGAAATGCTGTGCGGGAAAATATGCGGAAGACGCTTCAATTCCATTGAGGAACACAACGATTTCATTCAAAACGGCGGATGCAGCAAACTCATCAATCAGCTTACCGCTAAATTGGATAATTAATCCGAATGCCATACCCGATATTGGAAAAAAAGTGCTAATTTAAATCCTTATTTTTCCGATACTTTTTGCATGCGGTACATAATTTCAATACTGCTTGTTTTCTTCTCGTTGCAGAATATCTGGTCTCAGGAAACCCAATCTTTGTTCAAACGCCTGAATGCTGCAAACGGATTATCCAATAACTGGGTTCGTTGTATTTATATGGACGAGACAGGCTACATGTGGTTTGGCACTGCCGACGGACTTAATAAATACGACGGGCACAAATTCAGTGTCTATCGGCCGGAAACCAACAGTGGTAAAAGTATTGGAAACATTAACGTTTCGGGCGTCCTGCAAAAAAGCAGGCATGAACTCTGGATTGGTACCGACCTGGGCCTGTATACCTACAATTACCTCGATGATAAGCTTCATCCCTACCCCCTGATGAAGTCACTGGCCATATTGTGCGTTACAGAAGACCGTGATAAAAAGTTGTGGTTCGGTACCAATAACGGACTGCACCGGTTCGATCCTGTTGCGGGAACTCTTACATCATACCGGCATGTTCCTTCGGACCCGTCGACTATAGCCAGCAGCTACATCAATATTGTTTTTGAAGATTCCAGCGGTAATATCTGGATTGGTTCAAAAGCGGGGCTCAGTTTGTTCATAAAGAACACCCAATCGTTTATCAATTATCAACCCGGAGATATCACCCTGGGCAATTCCACCAACGACGTATCTTGGATTAGCGAAGACCATAACAAAAGAATCTGGGTAGCTTATGCCGAAGAAGGGTTATATGTATTCAGCCTGAATAGCCGCCCGAATATTGAATTCAACAAGGTAATGGATGGAAAAATAATGAAGTTGCTGGTGGACAGTCAAAACAATCTATGGATAGGTAAAGGATCGGGACAGGGACTTTACAAAATGCCGCTCAGTAGATTCAAACCGGGAGAAAAACCGGTTTTTGAACATTTTCAGTACGATCCGAATAATATCCAAAGCCTGAGTGATAATTCGATATACAGTTTTTGCGAAGACCATTTCAAGGATATCTGGATAGGAACTT
>JAFGVG010000204.1 GCA_016938095.1 Bacteroidales bacterium | reverse complement strand
TTCAAACAGTTCCCTGCCGGCAAGCGCTGCTGCCAGGGTGCTTTTACCCGATCCGTTCGGGCCCATGATGGCATGCACTTCGCCTGCTTTGACCTCGAGGCTGATGCCTTTCAGAATTTCCTTACCGTCGATTGAAACGTGTAAATCGTTGATCTGTAACATTTAATTGTGTCTATGGTTGTTGTAATTGTTTTATCATTTTGTTGTATCGGGCCGGCTACTGTTATCCCACACTGCCTTCGAGGCTTATCTGAAGGAGTTTCTGTGCCTCCACGGCGAATTCCATGGGAAGTTTATTGAGCACTTCACGGGCATAGCCATTGATGATAAGGCCAACGGCATTTTCGGTATCAATGCCACGCTGGTTGCAGTAAAATATCTGGTCTTCGCCAATACGCGAAGTGGTTGCCTCGTGTTCAATGACAGCGGTATCATTTTCCACCTCAATATAAGGAAAGGTATGTGCACCGCATTTATCGCCCATGAGCATGGAATCGCACTGGGTGAAATTACGCACACCGTGGGCGTTTTTGCTCACCTTAACAAGGCTTCGGAAACTGTTCTGGCCGTGTCCGGCCGATATGCCTTTGGAAATAATGGTACTGCGACTGTTTTTGCCCAGGTGGATCATTTTGGTCCCGGTGTCGGCCTGCTGGTAGTTATTGGTCACGGCCACCGAGTAAAACTCACCGGTTGTATTTTCGCCCCTGAGGATACAGCTGGGATATTTCCAGGTAATAGCCGATCCGGTTTCTACCTGCGTCCACGATATTTTGGAATGGTCACCTTTACACATGCCTCTTTTGGTGACAAAGTTGTAAATGCCGCCTTTACCGTTTTTGTCGCCGGGGTACCAGTTTTGTACCGTTGAATATTTCACTTCAGCATTATCAAGTGCCAGAATTTCCACCACGGCGGCATGGAGCTGGTTTTCGTCGCGCATGGGAGCCGTGCATCCTTCGAGATAACTCACGTAACTGTCGTCGTCGGCCACCAGCAAGGTTCTTTCGAACTGCCCGGTATTGGCCGCGTTAATCCTGAAATAGGTCGACAATTCCATGGGGCAGCGAACACCTTTGGGGATATAGCAGAACGAACCATCACTGAAAACAGCCGAATTGAGGGCTGCGAAATAATTGTCGGTATAGGGTACCACGGTTCCCAGGTACTTTTTTACCAGCTCGGGATATTCGCGTATGGCTTCGCTCATGGAGCAGAAGATGATGCCCAGTTCAGCCAGTGATTCGCGGAAGGTGGTTTTCACCGACACGCTGTCCATCACCGCATCAACGGCTACGCCGGTAAGCAATTTCTGCTCCTCGAGGGGGATTCCCAGCTTATTGAAGGTACGCAGTAATTCGGGATCGACCTCGTCGAGATTTTTGGGACCGGCCACCTGTTTGGGCGCTGCATAAAAAATGATATCCTGGTAATCGATTTCGGGTATGGTAAGGTGCGCCCAATCCGGCATTTTCATGGTGAGCCAGTGCCGGTATGCCTTAAGTCTGAATTCGAGCATAAACGCGGGTTCATCCTTTTTGGTGGATATCAGGCGTACGACCTCTTCGCTGAGTCCCTTGGGTATGGTTTCTGTTTCCACATCGGTATAAAAGCCATATTTGTATTCGCCCCCGGTTACCTCGTTCAACAATTGATCCTGAGCATTATCCATGCAAGAAACCTTTTAAAACACTGTTAAACAACATTATAATGTATTTAGAATTATTCTAAATAATGACAAAGATACTAAATCTGTATCAATTTATATTGATATTTGCAGGCGTTAAAAAGCAGCAAGGTAAGCATGGAAGAAAACAGACAACAACAGCGTATTTCTGATTTGGGTGAATTTGGGCTCATCAGGCATCTGACCGATGACCTGGTGATGAAAAACCGCAGTACGGTAAAGGGTATTGGCGACGATGCCGCTGTGCTGGATTACGCGTCCACCAGGGTGGTAGTGTCAACCGACATGCTGGCCGAGGGGGTGCATTTCAACCTGGTGTATACGCCCCTGAAGCACCTGGGGTATAAGGCAGCGGTGGTAAACTTTTCGGATATTTATGCCATGAACGCGCAACCACGCCAGTTGCTGGTTTCGATGGCCCTGTCAGGCAAGTATACCCTTGCGATGGTTGATGAAATATATGCAGGCATAAGGCTTGCCTGCGAGCGATATGGTGTGGATCTGGCCGGAGGCGATACCACGTCGTCCTACACTGGTATGACACTGTGTTTCACAGCCATTGGCGAAGGTTCGGATGAAAAGATCACGTACCGCTCAGGTGCCGGTTTGCACGATCTGATCTGCGTTTCGGGCGATTTGGGTGGCGCTTACCTGGGGCTTCAGTTGCTGGAAAGGGAACGGATGTTGTTTGAACGCGAAAAAGGGATGCAACCTGTATTGGAGGGATACGACTATGTACTTGAGCGTCAGCTGAAGCCTGAAGCCAGGAAAGACATCATTGCCCTGCTGGACGAATTGGGTATAAAGCCCACTGCGATGATTGATATTTCCGATGGGTTATCGTCGGAGTTGTTGCATATCTGCGGACAATCGGGGAAAGGATGTGCCGTGTATGCCGATAAAATTCCGGTACACGACGAAACCCGACGGGCAGCGCGTGAATTTGACATTGAACCGTTAATTGCCGCGCTGAACGGGGGAGAGGATTACGAGTTATTGTTTACGGTTCCTGTAGCGCAATACGACAAGATTGGCAACAGGCCTGAAATCAGTATAATAGGACATATTACCGACAGCAGCGAGGGCGTGCGGATGATTTCGCCGCAGGGAGAGGAAATTCCGCTACAGGCCCAGGGATGGAATGCCTTGCGGTAATCAGTCTTCGATATCGAGCATGCCCCTGATGATGCCTCTCTCGGAGGTTCTCACGAATTCAATGATATAGTCGCGTTCTTCGCATTGCGGCATACCTTCTTCGATGGCACGCACTGCGTCGGAATTGTTCAATCCCTTTTGGTAGAGGGTGCGGTAAATTTCCTGGATTTCCTGAATTTTTTCACTGGTAAAATTACGGCGTCTGAGCCCAACCAGGTTAATACCGGCGTAAACAACGGGGTCCCTGCCGGCCATGACAAATGGGGGAACATCTTTCACCACCTTGCAGCCGCCCTGTATCATAACGTGCCGGCCAATGCGCACAAACTGGTGGATCAGACTCCCACCGCCCAGGATGGCCCAGTCGTCGATGACCACTTCGCCTGCCAGTCCGGAATAACCCGAAAGTATACAATGATTTCCCACTTTGCAGTCGTGTGCAATATGCACATACGATTGCAACAGGCAGTCGGCGCCCACCACGGTTTTTCCTTTTGACTTGGTACCACGGTTGATGGTAACGTATTCGCGTATGGTGGTATTGTCGCCGACTTCGGCTGTGGTTATTTCCCCCTGAAATTTCAGGTCCTGGGGTATGCCCGATATAACAGCACCCGGGAAAATACGGCAGTTCTTGCCAATGCGGGCCCCATCCATGATGGTTACGTTGTTAGCAATCCAGGTATTGTCACCGATCACTACATCGCCGTAAATGGTGGTAAAGGGACCGATTTCGACTCCCTTGCCGATTTTGGCGTCGGGGTGCAGGAAATACAACGGTTGATTATTCATTGAAAAAGTTAAAAATAGTAATTATGTTACGGATCACACCTCAGGTTTTTTTGCCAGTTGCGCCATGAAGGCTGCTTCAATCACCAGGTTATCGCCAACAAAGCCTTCGCCCCTACAAAGTGCAATGCCGCGTTTGATAGGTTCGGTAAGCATCATGCGGATATTCAGGGTGTCGCCGGGTACCACCTTGCGTTTGAATCTAACTGAGTCGATCCGCATGAAATACAGGAGGTAATTTTCGGGGTCGGGTATGGTGCTGAGCAGCAGCATTCCGCCACACTGTGCGAGGGCCTCGATCTGCAGTACACCGGGCATTACAGGCTCGTCGGGGAAATGGCCGACAAAGAAGGCCTCGTTCATGGTGACATTTTTAATACCGGTTACCACCCATTTGTCCATGTAAGTGACTTTGTCCACCAGCAGGAAAGGAGGGCGATGGGGCAGCCATTTCTGTATCTGGTTG
>JAFGVG010000203.1 GCA_016938095.1 Bacteroidales bacterium | reverse complement strand
GATGTGTGAGAGTTGGGAGTTGAGAGTTGTGAGTTGACTGCCATAATATGCGGAGCGGAGTCGAAGCATACTGCTGCAACTGCTGCTACTACTAGTCTTGGCTATTGGCTCTTTTAACTATATATCAATCTTCCTTTTTGTATAATCTGAGAAATTGTTCACTGCCGGTTTGTAATCCGTTAGCATTAATGATGAAGATATCATGTAATCGGCCGATGCCCTGTTACAGGCTGTGGGAAGGTTATACAACACTGTAATGCGTAACAATGCTTTAACATCTACCTCGTGCGGTTGCGGCATCATAGGGTCCCAAAGAAAAACCAGCATATCAATTTTACCTTCTGCAATCATGGCTCCCAGTTGTTGATCGCCACCCAGGGGACCCGACTTTAGTTTTTTAAGTTTTACCTTTTTTTCATCTTTCTTCAGCTTTTTCTTCAGGAGATTTTCAATAAGAGTGCCGGTTGTACCGGTGCAGATAAGTTCATGGCCTGAAAGGATTTTCCAGTTCCAGTCGACCCATTCAAGTAGGTCTTTTTTTCGATTGTCATGGGCCACAAGCCCTATCCGAATTTTCTTTTTACTTGACGGCATTTTTATGTTTCATTAGTAACAAGAGACAAGAACCAAGAGCCAAGACCTGCCTGCCGGAGCGGCAGAGCAGGCAGGGCCAAGAGCTAAGGCTAGTAGCAGCATTAGCATTGGCATTAGCATTGGCAGTAGCGGCAGTCAAATCCCCAATCCCATCACACACACATCCAGCATCCAGTATCCAGTATCCAGCAACCAGTTCGCACCACTCCGAACTTCGCACTCCGAACTTTTTCCCCTTTCCCTACTTCACAAATTCATCCAGTACTGCCTTGTTTTCTGCGGAAAGGCTGCCGTTGCGCGACCGGAGTTCGGTAGTGGCACGGTTACCATTTAATCCCAGTTGTTTCCGCATGGCATTGAACATACTGCCGGTGGCTACCTTGTAAGTAGTGAACAAGGCTATCCGGCCTGGTAATTCGGGCAGATTGCCGGCAAATTTTTTCCACGGGCCGTCGGGGTGTTGCAGGAAAAAGAGCAGGAATCCCGATGTCCAGCATCCCAGCAAAACGTAATCGGCTTTTTCAGCTTTTCCGCTGGTGTATTCGGCAATCGAAAGGTTCTCTGCTTCCATTCCTTTACCTGCCAGATAGGCAGCAATTTCGCCGGCAAATTTTTTGGTAATGCCGGTTTTACTTTGATAAATAATTACAGCTTTTTTCATTTGAGTGCAGCTAAAGCGTTTTTCATACGATTCATAGCATCCACGAGTTTTTCGTCAGATGTGGCAAAAGATATCCTTATACAGTCGGGGTCGCCGAAAGCTTCACCCGGAACGGTAGCGATATGGCCATGTTCGAGCAGGTAAAGACAAAGGTCGTTCGATGTGTTGATGGCAGTTCCATTGAAGGATTTTCCATAATAGGCATTCACTTTAGGGAACACATAAAAAGCGCCATCGGGGTCGTAAACCTGCAGTCCCGGAATATCCTTAACCATTTTTACAACCAGTTCCTTTCTACGTTTGAAGGCCTTTTTCATTTCAGCAACACACGACTGGTCGCCGGAAAGGGCTGCAGCAGCAGCTTTTTGTGAAACAGTGGTGGCGCCGGTTGTCATTTGCCCCTGCAATTTGTCGCATGCCTTGGCAAGCCACAACGGACCGGCCATGTAACCGATCCTGTAACCAGTCATGGCATAAGATTTTGACACGCCGTTGATAAGCACAGTGCGTTCTTTCATATCGTCGAACTGGGCAATGGTTTCGTGACCACCAATGAAGTTGATGTGCTCATATATTTCGTCGGAAATGACAAAGATACCAGGGTGATTTTGCAGTACATCGGCAAGTGCCCGCAATTCGGTTTTTGAGTAAACCGCACCTGACGGGTTTGAGGGGGAGCACAGCAATAATGCCTTGGTTTTGGGTGTGATGGCTCCTTCGAGCTGTTTGGGGGTAATTTTAAAATTATCTTCGAATTTGGCTTCAATAACGATGGGGTTCCCTTCGCAAAGTTTTACCTGTTCGAGGTAGCTTACCCAGTAGGGCGCCGGAATGATCACTTCATCGCCTTTGTTTATCAGCGACAGCATGGCATTGGCTAGCGAGTGTTTGGCTCCGCATGAAACAATGATCTGCTGGGGTGTATAGTCGAGGTTGTTTTCGCGTTTGAACTTCTCGGTAATGGCTTTCAACAGATCGGGATAACCCGGTACCGGGGGGTAAAACGAAAAGTTGTCGTCAACGGCTTTTTTGGCAGCGGCCTTTATATGGTCGGGCGTAAAAAAGTCGGGTTCCCCAACGCTCAGGTTGATTACGTTAATACCCTTAGCCTGCAGGTCACGGCTTTTCTGGTTCATGGCAATGGTGGCCGAAGGTGACAGGCTGTTGACGCGGTTCGAGAGGTTTTCCATGTTATATAATTGTTTGAGGTTATTGCTTGAGGTTTGAGGTTTTCGGGACAAAAATAAACTATTCACCTAAAATTCATTAATATTACCGCTTGTAATTTTATCAGAACTTATGAGCATGGAAACCCTGCTGGAAATACTGAAATACCTGTTGCCCTCGCTGGTTGTATTTGCCACAACCGTATACCTGGTGAAAAAATATTTCGACGGAGAGGAAAAAAAGAGACGCATGCAGCAGGTGCTGAACAATCAGCAACTGATAACGCCATTGAGGCTGCAGGCCTACGAAAGAACTGTTTTGTTCCTTGAGCGGATATCGCCCGAAAGTCTGATCATGCGAATCAACAAACCCGGGCTTACCTGTCAGCAGCTACAGGCCGACCTGTTACAGGCCATTCGCTCGGAATTTGAACACAACCTCACGCAGCAGCTCTATATCAGTCATGGTGCCTGGGAGATGGTTAAAATAGCCAGGGGCCGGACCATTCAGCTTATCAATTCAATGGCCGAAAAGGTGCAGAAAGATTCGCCGGCTATCAACCTGAGCAAGGCCATGCTCGAGTCGATTGTCGATCAGGAAAAAACACCTACCACTGATGCATTGGCCTTTGTAAAAAACGAAACAAGCCAGCTTTTTTAGGGCCGGCTTATCGTTTTGTTTCTTTATAGCTTATTCTTTTACCTGCTGACGCACTATGTTTTCTTCCCTGATTCGGTTTACCAGTTGTTTGTAATAGTCATCAGCTTCTTTTTCTTCGAATTCGGTATGGGAACGCGCAGCCCATTCCTTTGCTTTTTCGAGGTCGCCCAGCACTTCGTAAGCAACAGCAATATTAAATGCGGCACGGCCGGCATCTTTCCGGTCGCCTTTTTCCACCACTTTCAACCAGGCATTAATGGCTCCGTTCCAGTCTGCAACTTCGGAATATCTTACCCCTGCACCCAGTTCTTTTTTTGGCTTATCAAAAAAGTAACGGGTGACTTGGTAGTAGGTAGGGGTAATACGCTGGCCGTAAAAGAACCCGGCATCATAGCTGGCACGGTTAATAGCTTCCACCTTGTCGAGCATCTGATTTAGCGCAGCCTGCAGCGTGCCTGCCTGGGCATCGAAGTTCATGCGGTGAGTGGTCTGGTATTCGTCGAGGATTACCTTGTTGGCATTATCATACAGTCGTATGCCAAAATTGATAATGGCAACACCGCTGGCTTTGAATTCGATAACTGACAAAGGGTTGCCGTTATTATCCTTGGTGTTTATTTTAACTGGCATGTTAGAGAGCAGGAAGTCGGTGTCGAAAATTTCAACCGACAAAAGCGCGTCGGTTTGATGGCGCTGGCAGATTTCGTTTATGCTGTCCCATGGAAGTGGATCGGGAAACGATGTTTTAGTGCCATTGGCAGCATAACGTTCTGCGGTTCGCACCGGATGAAATCGGTTCATACCCGAACAGGCTTCAAGAAAACCATCGGTAATGCTGAGCAGTGCCTGTTCATCCTGATGAAATAATTCGCCGGTGGCAAGCTGTTCGAGTTTGTTTTCCGGGGTATTGGTTTTCAGGGTTCGGTCGATGATGGCAATGGATTTTATATGATCGGGCAACATCAGTTCCGACGGCCGTATGAGGGTAAGCTTAACCCATGCGGAGCTGGTAAGTACCAATAGTGCGATACCGGCCAGTATAAAGTACTTCATTTTATGCATATTGACTTTTCTTTGTTTATACGCAGGAAGTTTTTTTTGTTTACATTTTTAACACGTAAGCCCCATTCGGATTTTTGTTTTATTTTTGCGGGGTAAAGAAAGGGGCATTTAGCTCAGTTGGTTTAGAGCATTACCTTGACAGGGTAGGGGTCACTGGTTCGAATCCAGTAATGCCCACAAAGCAAATCCCTTCTTCAATCACTCATATCTTAGTGCCTCAGCCGGATTACGACTGGTGGTAAGAACATAATTTATGGCAGCAACTGATGCTGCCAGCAATATGATAATGAGACTGCAAACGGTAAAAACGCCCCAGTGAAGCGGTATTTTCATGGCAAAGTTTTGCATCCACTTGTCGGCTGTAAACCTGGCACCTGCTAATCCCAACAAAACAGCCGGGATGGCAACAATAATCAGATCGAAGATAAAGATCTTAAGTATATCGGCCAGGCTGGCGCCGTTGATGCGACGAATGGCCAGTTCTTTCCGCTGCCTTGCCGTTTCATTGGAAGTATACCCAAGCAAACCGATTATGGTAATCAATAGAATAACAGCATTTCCTGCCATCATCGCATTCCGGAATCCGAAAGCCGACCGGTAACAGGTCTGCTGTTCCGTTTCCATGTTTTTTATTACGGCATCGCGATGCGGTAAAAATCGGTTGAAGATGTCGGTAAGCTTTTTCATCATTACAGCTTCAGCAGTTCCATCCGCCTTAACAAGCACATAAAAAAGGAACGAAGAAGATGCGGCTCTTACCTGTTG
>JAFGVG010000019.1 GCA_016938095.1 Bacteroidales bacterium | reverse complement strand
TTGAACCAAACCTGGCCCGGGTCCATCAGCCAGTTACCTCCCATAATGGATTACAATATCAGAAATGGCAGGACCTACATGTATGCAAAAGAGACACCGCTTTTCCCCTTTGGATACGGACTGAGTTATTCAACCTTTTCCTATGCAAACCTGAAAACCAGTGCATCCATTCTACCTGCCGATGGCCGGATTAAGGTTACCCTCGATTTGAAAAACACCGGGAAATACAATGGCGACGAAGTGGTGCAGCTTTACGTACGGTTTATTGATTCAAAGGTGGAACGACCGGTAAAACAGCTCAAGAGATTTGCAAGAATACCGGTTAATGCCGGAGAAACCAAAACAGTTACCCTCACCCTCAATGGTGAAGACCTGGCCTACTGGGACGAAAAAACCCACGCCTTTAAAGTTGAACCCGGAAAAATTGAATTGCTGATAGGGGCTTCGTCGCAGGACATCAGGCTTAAAAAGACCATTACCGTAGCAGGAAGATTGGTGGAGAAGTGATAGAAGCACCCAGCACCCAGTAACCAGCAACAGACAACAAAAATCATAAAAATGAGAAAACAAGCTACCTTATTATTGTTATCCTTTATAATTACCCTGGCAGGGTGTACTAAATCAGGATTTGTGAACACCGAAAACGGTGTATTGGTAAAAACCAAAACCACGGAACAACTACCCGTGCAACTGGTTAGGGTACAGGTAATATCGGAGGATATTTTCAGGGTATCTGCCACAACGGCGAAAAAATTCGTCGATAATCCAAGCTTAACAGTAGTCAAACAAGACTCTCTTTTTAAAGATTACACTGTAACCGAAAAAGAAGGCATCGTGGAAATTGCCACTGCCACAACAGTGGCAAGCATTGCATTGGAAACAGGCCAGGTTTCATTCACCGACAAGGAAGGCAGGGTAATTCTAAAGGAAGCTGAAAACGGTCGTACCCTCTCCCCCATCACCGCGGATGGAAAAACGGCCCTGACCATGCGACAGGTATTTGACACACCCGATGATGAGGCCATATACGGACTGGGACAACACCAGTCGGAAGAGATGAACTATAAGGGAAAGAATGAAGTGCTGTTTCAATACAATACCAAGGTTTCAATGCCTTTTATTGTCTCCACGAAAAACTATGGCATCCTGTGGGACAATTATTCGCTAACCCGGTATGGGAATCCGAACGATTTCAGTCAGCTGTCGGTTTTCAAATTGTATGATGCCGATGGGGCCGAAGGAGGTTTAACGGCCACCTATTACGAGGACGCTGATCCCAATAAGGTTTTTCTGCGGCATCAGGAGAAAGAAATCAATTATGAAAATCTCGAGACCATTCAAAACTTTCCGAAGGACTTTAAATTTCAAGGATCGATGATTACCTGGGAAGGCCGGATTGAAGCACCTGAAACGGGCAAATACCATTTCGGCCTCTATTATGCAGGTTATACAAAAATATGGATCAACGGACAACTGCTCACCGATAAATGGCGGACTGCCTGGAATCCGAATTTATCCAAATTCAGTTTGGATATGACTGCAGGTGAAAAATATGACATTAAGCTCGAATGGAAACCCGACGGGGGTGTCTCCTACATTGGCCTGCGTGTGATGACGCCGGTTGACCCAACCGAACAGCAAAAGGTATCATTCTGGTCAGAGATGGGTGACCAGCTCGATTATTACTTTATCCATGGACAAAATATGGATGATGTCATCAGCGGCTACCGGGTTCTGACCGGCAAGGCACAGGTAATGCCCAAATGGGCAATGGGTTATTGGCAGAGCCGCGAAAGATATAAAACACAGGATGAATTACTGGGAACCCTGCGTGAGTTCAGGGAAAGACACATACCCATTGACAATATTGTACTCGATTGGTTTTACTGGCGCGAGGACAATTGGGGCAGTCATGAATTCGACGCAACCCGTTTCCCGGATCCCAAAGCCATGATGGATGAAGTACACCAATTAAACGCCCATCTGATGATATCGGTATGGCCGAAGTTTTATCATACTACCGAACATTACAGGGAATTTGAAAAAATGGGCGCCATGTACCTGCAGGCAACCAAAGACAGTATACGCGATTGGGTTGGCAAAGGCTACATAGGTTCGTTTTACGATGCTTACAATGCCGATGCCCGTAAATTGTTCTGGAAGCAGATGTACGACAGTTTCGACGGACTGGGGATTGATGCCTGGTGGATGGATGCATCAGAACCTGACATCCAGTCGAATGCCAGTATTGAATACCGTAAAAAGCTGATGAATCCAACCGCGCTGGGCCCTTCGACGCAGTATTTCAATGCCTATGCACTGGTGAATGCCCAGGGAATTTACGAAGGATCGCGGGAAGCCTATCCCAACCAACGTGCATTTTTGCTTACCCGTTCGGGATTTCCGGGACTGCAGCGTTATGCTGCTGCCACCTGGAGCGGTGACATTGCTACCCGCTGGGAAGATATGCGCGCACAGATTCCGGCAGGTATTAATTACTGTATGTCGGGAAATCCTTACTGGACCATGGACATTGGCGGATTCTGTGTCGAAAACCGCTATGTGAATGCAAAAGAAGGAAGTGCCGACCTTGATGAATGGCGCGAATTGAATACCCGTTGGACCCAATTTGGTGCCTTCGCACCCCTTTACCGTACACATGGACAGTATCCGTTCCGTGAAGTGTTTGACCTTGCCCCGGAAAATCATCCTGCATATAAAACCATTGTTTATTACAACAAATTACGCTACAGGCTGATGCCTTACATATACACCCTGGCCGGGATGACTTGGCTGAACGACTACACCATTATGCGTGGTTTGGCTATGGATTTCACTGACGATGCAAACGTGTATAATATCGCCGATCAGTATATGTTTGGGCCTGCCTTTATGGTATGCCCGGTACATGCCTACAAGGCTCGTGAACGCGATGTTTACTTCCCGGCT
>JAFGVG010000202.1 GCA_016938095.1 Bacteroidales bacterium | reverse complement strand
GATATCAATTATGCGGCTGATGGCGGTTTATATGCTGAGTTGATACAAAACCGGTCGTTTGAATATAATCCCACAGAACGACGTGAATGGAATCCGTTCTCGTTCTGGGAATATGTAACGCCCGGCTTTTCCTACGGCCGTATCAGCGTGGAAACTTCCTCCCCTGTTCATCCGAATAATCCACATTACCTGGCACTGGATATTGAGCATGTAGGTCATGAAGCCGATTACACAGGCGAATCGGGCGTGGGCATTAAAAATACCGGATTTGACGGCATGGTGGTAAAAGCCGGTGACAACTACAACCTGTCGGTTTTTATCCGGCAGCTATCTGCCGAACCGGTTTCTGTTAAAGCCAGCCTACAGACGCCCCAGGGCAAAATGCTGGCTGAATCGGTTTTCACAACTTCATCAGACGAATGGAAGAAATATTCTGCCATATTGGTTCCGTCAGAAAGCAGTGACAGCGCCACCTTAACCCTGTTAGCCATTACCAACGGGAAGATAGCCCTGGATATGGTTTCGCTCTTCCCTGAGAAGACCTTCAGAAACCGGCCCAATGGCTTGCGTGCCGATCTGGCCCAAATGCTGGCTGATATGAAGCCCGCCTTCATCCGTTTTCCGGGTGGCTGCCTGGTGCATGGCGACGGATTGGGAAATATGTACCGCTGGAAAAACACCATCGGTCCTGTTGAGCAACGCAAAGAACAACGGAATATATGGGGGTATCACCAGACAGCGGGACTGGGTTTTTTTGAATATTTCCAGTTTTGTGAGGATATCGGTGCCAAACCCCTGCCTGTTTTGCCTGCCGCTGTGAGCTGCCAGAATTCAGGTGGCACCTGGCGCATTGGCGGAACCGGGCAGAAGGCCCTGCCGATGAACGAAATGAACGATTATGTAAAAGAAGTGCTTGACCTCATAGAATGGGCTAACGGACCGGCTACATCCGAATGGGGTGCCAAACGAGCTGCAGCAGGTCATCCCGAACCTTTTGGTTTGGAATACATTGGGATTGGCAATGAAGACAAGATCACCCCTGCATTTGAAGAACGTTTTACACTCATTTATCAGGCCATTAAAGCCCTGTACCCGGAAATAACGGTAATAGGCACCTCGGGACCGTTTCATAGCGGCGAAGATTATGAAAAAGGCTGGAAACTGGCCAATGCGCTGAAAGTACCGGTTGTGGATGAGCATTATTATACCCAGCCCTCGTGGTTTCTTGCAAATCTGGATCGGTATGATGCTTATGACCGGAAAGGAGGCCAGGTTTACCTGGGCGAATATGCCTCGTGGGGAAATAAAGTGCGCAATGCCTTGGCAGAGGCAGCATACATGACAGCTCTTGAGCGTAACGGAGACGTAGTAAAAATGGCATCGTATGCGCCATTGCTGGCTAAAAAAGGTTTCACGCAATGGACAACCGATCTGATTTTCTTTGACAACGTAACCATCTGTCCCACCCCGAATTATTACGTTCAGCAATTGTTTTCGCTCAACCGGGGAGATATGTATTTCGAAAATGTTATTTCGAAAAATCAACAGGACAGCTTGCTCTCCGCTTCGTGTGTAACCGACAGCAAAACCGGTGATATTATACTGAAACTGGTGAATGCCGGAGATGTGGCGAAAACAATGAAGATAAACCTTGCCGGTTTTAAAAATTTCCAACCACAGGCTGAAAAAACGTTACTCACCGGTGCTGGAGATGCGGAAAACACTTTTGAAAACCCGGCAATGGTGTTTCCTCAGGTTTCTTCACTGAAGATTACAAAAAAAACTGATTACGAAGTCCCTGCAATGTCATTGACCGTGATCAGAATAAAGACCAGGACTTATTCGGATACTAAGTAAAGTATACACTAAAGCTTTTAATTGCAGTGAATATAATTAACCAGAAAACAACATGCGGTTTTTGGCAAGTTACTGCAGGGGTTCTTACCTAAATGAAAAATGAGACTATGATATTGGCATTCTTTCAAAAATTCGTAAAAACATGTCCCAAAACCGGTAAAATAAGGAGTTTTATTGTACCCGGAGGATTCTACAGGTTTTTGTTTCCGGTAGTTGGTTTGCTTGCTTTACTATGGATTGCTTTTCGTGTAATACCCAAGCCCAGCAGGGTAACGTATCCGTGTATTAAGGCTGCAACCCCGCTGGCGTCGGGATTTATCATTTACTTTGCAATACTGGCCGCATCGGCTGTTACTTTTCTCAAGACCAAACAGAAGCTTTTCCTTTCCCCATACTTTCTGACCGGGGCCATTTTGGTTTTCGGTTTCACCGGCACTTACCTGATTACAGACTCTTCCAATGGGGCAGATGTTGTTCTTCAGAACTCGGTTCATATTGCCAATGCACCTACCGGTGAGGGGAAGGGCATTTTTCCCGGAAGGGTGGTATGGATTCATGAACCAGATGCAACCAACGAAAACTGCAACCCAACTTCAGTTGGCCATGCATGGTGGATGAATGAAAATAATGACCAGGAAGTTATCGACAACATGGTGAGTCAGGCAATACAAATACTCACCGGCCAGACAAATGATCAGGGAGCTTGGGATGCCATTTTCCGTTATCACAACCAAACAAGAGGAAAGGGCAGCGTACCTTATAGTCAGGGAGAGAAAATATTCATCAAAATCAATAACGTAAGTGGATGGGGTGGTAATTACAGCACGACAGATCTTTCTGTTGTCGCTAACAATGCCTATGGTATTTCTGAAACTTCACCACACGTCATTATTGCTTTATTGAGACAACTGGTTAATGTCGCCGGGGTACCCCAGGGTGATATTTATATTGGCGACCCTCTCAGAAACACCTATAAACATTGCTACGATCTTTGGCATAATGAATTTCCCGATGTTCATTACCTGAGTCACGATAATTTTTCGTCGTTGGGGAGGGAACAGGTAGTGGCCAGTGCGACAGCCAGGATATTTTATTCCGACAAAGGAACCATCTTGCGGGAAAATGTTTGGGATGATGCCAGACCAGGCGAATCCCCTGTGACAAGCGATTATTTGTATACCATATTTGAGGACGCTGAATACATACTGAATATTCCGGTGCTTAAGGGTCATAAACGTGCCGGAGTGACTATGTTTGCAAAGAATCACTTTGGCTCTCATACCCGTTCTGATGCCTCGCATCTGCATAACGGACTGGTTGATCCTGTGGAAACGCCCAATAAGCCTGGCGTAAGCAGAACCGATTACGGTATGTACCGGGTTCAGGTTGATCTGATGGGGCACCGTCTGCTTGGAGGAAAAACACTTTTCTATTTGCTGGATGCTTTATGGGCTGCCGACCAGGAAATCAGTTTCCCGAAAAAATTTTCCATGACTCCTTTTAATAAGGATTGGATGTCATCGGTCTTTGCTTCATTTGATCCGGTTGCTATAGAATCAGTAGGATTTGATTTTCTCCGTTCAGAGTTTACCGCAGCCCGCAGTATGGGAGACGGTGCCGGTACCTATCCGCAGAAACCTGCTACCGATGATTATTTGCATCAGGCATCTGATACCACTTTGTGGCCGGCGGGCATCAAGTATGATCCAGAAGGGGATGGCATTCATTTGAAGAGCCTGGGAACACATGAGCACTGGAACAATGCAACCGACAAGCAGTATTCCAGGAACCTTGGGTTAAACTCCGGAATTGAGTTGGTTACTGAAGCGGTCTTAACTGGCGTGGAAACCGGAAATAATCACTATGATGGATACAGGCTGGATCAGAATTTTCCAAATCCCTTCAGGAACTCCACCCATATTACCTATGCCATTCCTGTAAATGCAAAGGTAATTATCAAAATCCTTGATGCAAACGGAAGAGAAATGGAAACCCTTGAAAACAGTAACAAACCAGCCGGAACTTATACATTGACATTCGATGCCAAAAAACTTCCCAATGGTACCTATTACTGCAGACTTCAAGCCAATGAATTTGTGGCCGCAAAGAAAATGATAATCATAAAATAACTATGGTACACCGATGTTTTTTTGTTTTAATAGTTTGGGTTGCATCTGCTCCCCATTTCCTGATTTCGGGTCAGACTGCGCAAGCACAAAATCCGATCATCTATGCCGATGTACCTGACATGTCGATGATCCGTGCAGGCGATACTTACTACATGAGCAGTACCACCATGCACATGAGTCCGGGTGTTCCCATTATGAAATCGAAGGACCTGGTGAACTGGCAAATCGTCAATTATGCGTATGATATCCTTGACGATGTGGATTCACTGAATCTTAACAATGGAAAAAGCAGCTATGGGAGAGGATCCTGGGCAAGCTGCCTCAGGTATCATAACAATACTTACTATGTTTCGACTTTTACGGCTACCACCGGAAAGACCTATATCTATTCCACAAAGGATATCGAAAAAGGCCCGTGGAAGAAGATTTCATTTGCCCCTTCCTTTCATGACAATACACTGTTTTTTGATGATGATGGCCGTATTTATATGATTTACGGTGCCGGCAGGCTCAGAATAGTGGAGTTAGAAGAAAATCTTTCAGGAGCGAAACCGGGAACAGACCGTGTTCTTATTGAAAATGCAAGTGCACCTGCAGGAGACAACATCATGCTGGGCGCAGAAGGTTCCCAGCTATTTAAGATCAATGGCAAATATTACCTTTTCAATATCACCTGGCCCAGGGGCGGCATGCGCACTGTGGTAATGCACCGGGCCGACAAGATAACCGGACCCTACGAAGGCAGGCTTGCTCTTCAGGACCTGGGCGTGGCGCAGGGCGGGCTTATTGACACGCCCGACGGAAAATGGTTCGCTTACCTTTTCCGCGATTTCGGATCGGTAGGCCGCATTCCTTACCTGGTTCCGTTAAAATGGGAAGACGGCTGGCCGGTGCTGGGTATTGAAGGCAAGGTTCCGGATAATTTGAACCTGCCTGCAAGCCAGGGGCTGATTCCGGGTATTATAGCCAGTGACGAATTCAACCGCAATGGTACAGAAGCAGCACTGCCCCTCGTATGGCAGTGGAATCATAACCCCGACAACAAGCACTGGTCGGTTGCCGCACGAAAAGGTTACCTGCGCCTGACGACCAGCCGTACAGACACTTCTTTCGAGATGGCCCGAAATACGCTTACCCAACGCACCTTCGGCCCTGTATGTTCGGGAATAACCTGCCTGGATATCAGCGGTATGAAAGATGGTGATATTGCAGGACTTTGTCTGTTACAGAAAAAGTACGGACTTGTGGGGGTTCGCATAGAGAACGGAAATCCGTTCATTGTTATGGTTAATG
>JAFGVG010000201.1 GCA_016938095.1 Bacteroidales bacterium | reverse complement strand
CGGGGAAACCTGTTCAGGCTTAATATTATTAAATTTTCCAAGTGGTTTTCGCTGGTAATGCCTGTCATTGTCCCTTTTTACAAGGACAACGACCTGAATGTGACGGAAATCATGATCCTCAAGGCAGTTTATTCGGTGGTGGTGGTTGCACTTGAATTGCCCAGCGGATATTTTGCCGATGCGCTCGGACGAAGAAAAACACTGATAACAGGAGCTATACTGGGCGCAGTCGGTTTTATTGTTTATTCCTTTACTCATTCATACCTGGGATTTTTGATGGCAGAAGTTGCCCTGGGCATAGGCCATAGCTTTACCTCGGGAGCCGACTCAGCTATGCTATACGATACCCTGGCTGCTGATAACCAGCAGAAAGATTATTCGCGTTACGAGGGTATTAATGCTTCGGTTGGTAATTTCTCTGAAGCTTTTGCCGGTATTGTCGGGGGTGCGCTTGCCCTGGCAAGCCTGCGCCTGCCATTTTATTTTCAGGCCCTGATTGCCTCAGCCGCCATTCCGGCCGCATTTACCCTGGTTGAACCGGCCCGCCGTGGAGGGAAACCAGGCAAAGCTGGGTTAAGCGATTTACTCAACGTGGTTCATGGTATTCTCTTCAGGGAAAAAGATCTCCGGTTCAACCTGTTTTTTTCCTCGATCATCGGAGCGGCAACCTTACTGATGGCTTGGTTTGCGCAACCTCTTTTCGAAAAAATGCTGCTCCCCCTTGCTCTGTATGGCATAGTATGGACGGTGCTGAACCTCCTAACAGGTGGATCGTCCATTTTGGCGCACAGGGTGGAGCAAAGGCTGGGTGAGGTAAAAACCCTCACGATGATAGCATTGGCATTACCCTTTCTGATGCTTGTTTCGGGCATTGTTCCGGATTTGCTGATCATACCCCTTCTGGTTGTGTTCTACCTGCTGCGGGGCATTGCCACACCGGTACTGAAGGACTACATAAACCAGCATACGGCCAGTCAGGTTAGGGCTACGGTCATGTCGTTGCGCGACCTGACCATTCGTGTTATATTTGCCATTTTTGCGCCCATGGCAGGTTGGCTTTCCGACCATTACGGCCTGGGTGTTGGTTTGTCGGTTATGGGCGGCGTTATTATGTTATTGTCAGTGATAACGTTGTTGCTGTTCCTTCATTACAGGGGCAACCTTTTTGAGAACCGTTGATGCCTGCCATTGCGAAAAAATACATTTTCGTACGCGGCAAAAATGTAGTAATATTGGGGATTAACCAACGTAAAATGCGCATGAAAAACTTAGCTTTCAGATTTTCAATGATGGTGTTGTCGTTCTTTGCCTGCACGGCCATGTATAGCCAAAACGACAACTTTACAGTAACGGTCGATCCGCCCGTGAATGGGACAGTGCAATTGGTCCCGGCTTTACCGGCCGATGGACAATATGCTGCCGGAACGGTGGTAACTGTAAAAGCCATACCTTCGGCAGGCTTTGTACTCGATGCGGGATATTATGCTATACCCGGAAGATGGGGCAAAATGTATTATGAGTCGATGACACCGGAATTTAAGGTAACCATCGACCGGAACATGAATATTGGGGCTTCGTTTATTGAGGCAAATGCTTATCCCAATATCAATGTCATACAGGATGTGGTTTACGCCAAACCGGGCGTAAAAACCCTGAAATATGATGTTTATGCTCCAAAAGGTGCGAAAAATTTGCCATGTATCATTATTATCCATGGCGGCGGCTGGGCGAGCAATACCGAGGATATCATGCGTGGTTTGGCGCGGGAGCTTACCAAAGACGGAAAGTACGTGGTTTTTAGTATTGATTACCGCTGGGCCCAAAGGCTCGATGGCGATGCCACAGGTAATACCATGGCTGACCTGATTGGTGACGTATATGGGGCCATTGCGCACATTATGGAACATGCTGCCGAATATGGGGGCGATCCGGAAAGAATTGCGCTCACCGGCGATAGTGCAGGAGGACACCTTTCTGCTGCCTGTGCCAACATGCCCCATAAAATTGGCAAAGGGGGATTTGGCAAAACACCGGGCGTCTTTGAATTCATGCCTTCGTACCTGCCTAAAAACAAAACCATTGAACAGGTGAGAACCGAAATGATGTCAGCCATAAAAGCTGCAGCACCAAGTTACGGCGTATTTGGCGGTAACCTGCTGAACCACTATTCCGATGATCCGGCAGCCGACGATACCTGGAAGGCAGCCATTGCCCCGTTAAGCAACATTCCTGAAGCCTCCGAACGCCAGGTTCCGCAATACCTGACAAGAGGTACCATGGATTTTCTGATCAAAGACGAAGCCGTGAAAGAATATGTGGATGCACTGGTGAAAGCCGGGCAACGTGTTCAGTACGTGCAGGTGGGAGGCGCCGGTCATGCTTTCTTCGATTGGAAGCCCGATGCACAGACCAAAGTAACCTTTGCCAAATACGGAGTGTATTATGCCGCTGAAATGAAGGCCTTCTTCAATTCGGTGTTGTATTAACCTGTTTTGCAGCAGTTCTATCTGCTGATCCTGAGAAGCCTGTTACCGTAATACCGGGTTTTACCATCGGACGCGTTGATTGTAATTTTGTACAACCCGCAATTGTCTGGTGCATAGAATCCGGTATTACTTTTTTCACTTGTCACGAATGGATCCCAGTATAAAAGGTTTCTGAAATCGGGATTCCGGTCAGCAACACCAGACGTTTTATGTTCAGGGAAAACAGGAATGGTTGTTGGAGAGATGGCCTGATATTCGATGAACTCAGATGTTTCAGGGAAAGACATCCCTGCAAAATTGTTTGTTTTGGTCTTGATGTCAATGATGCCTGCAAGGGTATGTTCCCCCAGGTATACCTGCTTATTGATGATGCTGATCTTTTCAACCTGGTCGGGGCTTATGGTCATTATCTGGTTGAGGTCAAAAACGGGAATCCCGTCAAGCAGAACCAACGGATCGGTAAGTGTGGTATAAGTTTCGTCATCGTACAGGTTAAGTACAAATTGTTTGTCTTTTTGATGGACTGTTGTAAAAGGAACAATCTCTGAAAAAACTTCCTGCATGACCGGCATTTCAATATAGTCAGAAAGCGTGACCGAGTGTGCAGGTATCCGGTCAGGCAAAGGCAGAAAATTGGGTTTTTCAATGGTTTTTTCTGCAAACCGGGGGAAGGTCTTTCCTACCTGATTGTTCCGGTACAATTGGTCAATCAGCCTTTTCATCGTTGAATCGACATAAAGGGAATAAAAAGGGACAGATGGGTAGGCATTGGTAAAATCACTGTTTATCATCAATTCCATGTCGAGGGTGTCAACAGGTTTTGGACAGACATATACATGATGCATATGGGCGAGGTGGTTCAATGTAAAGTAGAACTTACCATCTGCTTTTGTTTTATAGATATGTACCTGTTGATTTCCGTTGATAGCGGCAGCGTAAACCAATACATCGGGCAGGGGTCTTCTGGTTTTTTTCTCAACCACCTGTCCGCTTATTCCGGCATCTCTCATTTCGGGTAGCCACTCCAAAGCGGACTTTTGATCAAGGGCTGCTTTGAATTCCGCGGAATTAAAAGCAGGATAACCCAATTGCAATAACGCCATTATCTGTAATGCTGTGATGGTGTCGGTTAAATCAGCATGGTTCAGCATGTTTTGCATCAAGCCCGGATTTCCTGCCGCATGTATGGGTAGCCATACAGGTCTGGCCTGAGAATGCTCAGGAACAACAGTAAGCAAACCTGTTCCGGCTATAATACCGTTTGGCTGGTTTATTGTAAGACTGATATATTCCCGCGGTTTGTAGGCTGACTTTGGTGTTTCAACATCAATTTCAATGTGTTTTTTTTCTGGTACATAAACGGCTTGTATGCTTACTATTTTATTGGTGTTATCTTTTAAGATGAGATATACAAACCCATGAGGTACCTGATCGAGTGAAATATCGATAGCCTTCCCCGGGGCTGCAGCCCTTGACATTAGCAAACCAAATTGCGTTGAGCGCATTTCAACAAGATATTCATCCGATACATCTGCAGGAATCTCCCCTGCAGGATGGTGCAAGGCAATATTCAGGCTGTATTTGTTGCAGGAGGCAGTCATTAAAATGCCCTGCTGGTAAATTGCCGGAAAAGGCTTTTGTAAAACCTGCCCGCCTTTACCTGTCAGAAACAGCGTATAATTCTTACCGCCCTGGGGCGTAAACATAACGAGCGCCAGTCCGTTCGGTAAAAATCTAACATCAGCAATTTCACTTCCCTGGTCATCCTTTATCTGTGCACTTTGGATGTTTTCAGCCAACTGCGCACTGATTCCAAGCGCAATTCTCGACGTAACGCCGGTAAACAATTTACCACCTTCGGGGACAATCATTACCTGGTTTGGATTGGCATCAGACTGTTCTGTTGACAAATTGCCCGGATTTATCAGGGTAAGCAACTTCGCCGGGTATATCCAGACCGGATAATTCCGCAGGAACTGTGTATAGGCTCTGATGTAATAGTAGCCTGTATGAACATCCGGAGGTATTGTCAATGAACCGGTTGCGGTATTCTTTTGTATCCCGAATTTCGACCTGGCGACCGGGTTATTGTGCTGATCGTAGATTTCAACATACAGAATCCTGCTCAGCAGGCTGTCGTTATCGTCTGAAAGGCTGTTGCAGCTGGCTTTGAACCATACCTTTTCTCCGGTGATATAAATATCGCGGTCAGTATGCAAAACAATTTGTTCGGAATACCCTCCGGGTTTCAAAATGCCGGACTCCAGTGCGTTTATTCCGGTAAAATTGAAAACAAGAAGCAAAAGGTATATGGGTAACAGGGCGAATTTCATTACAGTAAAGTTATTGGTCATTCGTGGTGAATTCTTGCCAGAAATCAGGAGCCGTCTCTGTTCCGGAATTCATACGACAGTCGAAACAAGCCAAATGTGCAAATCCATGTTCTCCGGTAGGCAATAACATAGCATATAAGGGCCAATTTATTTCGTCTGGAGAAGAATTAATTAATACATCAGTCGCAGGTGTACAAACCCCGAAATTGAATCCAATGGAAGGAGGATTAACGTAAATCCGTTTATTAGAGATACCTGCGGCCATAAAGTAGCCAAGTATGACCTCATCACTGTTTTCAACATTGTAGAGATTACCTTTGATCTGGTATGGCTGTCGGGTATAAAGTGATCCGGATTCTTCATTCATCCTGCCAATTTCATCCCAGTAATGATAAGCCCGTTCCGATACGGTGTACTGATTAACCAGCACACTGTAACGAACAGAAAGCTTATTGGTTTGACCGTCTACAAAATGAATCGGAAATAGGCTGAGCTGCGGCTGGCTGTAATTTACCGAGGAAAAAGTAAACGCTTCGTATGATTGAACGGTTCGCCAGCACATTTGGCCTGAATCGCTCAGGTTCCTGACAATGCTGTCGAGGCTGTAATAAATAAAATCGAGTACCAGTTCCGCCCTGAATTTATAGGTTTCTTCGTACTTCCATAACAGGTAAGCATGCTGGTCAGGCAATGCCTTTGTATTAACATAAAACTGCAGACCTTGCACAGCGCCATCTTCAATATACCTGGTTTCGGTATGTGCATACACCGAATCAATGGCAACCGCCTCAGGAATGGTTTCAAAAGCTGACTGGTAAGTTTTGCCATCGGTTTTAACAATAACGCTGTAGCTTTTCCCTTTTACACCTCTCATTCCGTCGGCATGTGTTATATAAACACCCGGAGCGGTTTCGGTCAGGGTTTCCTCCAAACCTGTATCATCTGCAATTATGACGACGGCATTCCTGATTGGTTTAATCTCGGGATCTTCCATGGCAACAGTGCGTGAAAGCCTCACTGTATAAGGGCCGGGACTGTCGCTAATGTAACCTTCCACCACAGGTAAATCGAGATATTCATCGATGCCGGGATAAAACGGATCGAGGCAAGATATGGCAAATGTCAAAAGCCCGCAAAATATAAGTATAGCACTAATTCGCATAATTACCGAGTTTAAAGCTATAGGTTAATGAAACAATGGGAACACCGAAAACCGACAACCTGTAGCCCTGTAGCATTTCATTCTCGGTCCTGAAAAAAACCGAATAGGCATTTTTTCTACCGGTAAGGTTGTAAACCGATAATATCCATGTACCATGCGCAAATTTACGGGATAATAAGTTGCCCTCTATTTTCAGGGAAAGGTCAATCCTGAAATAGTCGGGTATCCTGTACTCGTTTCGTTCTGAATACAAAGGTATTTTGGTAACATCGTGGTAGAAAAAACCAACAGGGTAGGTGATGGGGCGCCCGGTTGAATATACCAGGTTGGAAGAGATGCTGAAACGTCTTGAGAACTTGTAATTGGCCACTATGTTTAAGGCATGCGGTTTATCGTAGTTCGATGGATAGGGTTCTCCATCGTTAATGCGTTCTTCGTACCAGGGGCCATCAAGTGTGACCATTGCCCGGGAATAGGTATAGTTCATCCAGCCGTTGAATCTTCCCTTGGGTTTATTAATCATGACCTCCAAACCCATGGCCGAAAGGCTTCCCTGTATCACCTCGGTTTCGGGAATTTCATTAACCACCAGGTTGGCGCCGTTCTTGTATTCTACCAGGTTTTCCACTGTTTTGTAATAGGTTTCAGCTGAGACTTCCAGTTTGCCATTTAACAAGGTACTATAAACTCCAAAAGAGTACTGTTCACCCGACATGGGCCTGATGTGATAGTCACAGAGTTTCCACTTGTCCGTTGGTGCTATGGCTATAGTATTTGAAAGCATGAAAAGGTATTGCTTCAGTTGATTATAGCCCAGTTTAACTGATAATCTTTCATTAATCAAATAACGCGCATTAAACCTGAAATCGGGCGCACCGTATGTTTTTATAAGCTCGTTATTGGCAAAGCCGGTAGTATCGGTAATGGTGGCAACCGACCGGGCGGCATCTGCAGCGTAATGTTTAACCTGCTGTGGTCCCAGGTAAAAATACCGGTTGTATCGAATACCTGCTGTGATGGCTAGTTTCGGCGAAACAATCCATTCATCTGACAAATAAATGCCCGATTCAATGGCTTTTTCCTTTTCGAGATTCATGGTATTTACCATTGATTCGGCATTCAGTGGTTTAAAGTCGCCCTGGTTAACAAGGTAAAGGATGCCGTTGATTCCTGCATTGATCGTATGGCGGGTGATTGACCTGATGGTAATATCGGACTTTATTTCACCATGCACCAGATTGAAATAATCGCTGTATGCAGCGATTGCCATTTCGGCGTTTTCCTCGGTGAAATCATATCGACTCACGATGCCCGATAGCACAAAACTGTTCTTCTCCCTGAAAAGATGATTGTATGTCAGTGATGCACCATTGTTGGCATATTGGTATTTGTTCTGGTCAATAAGACCAATCTGATCAACGCTGTGATAAGATGATAAGTTAATTCGGTTGTTCCGGTCAAGGTCGAAGGTGAAATCGGTGATCAAATCGCCGAACCAGGCGTTACTGTTGCTGATATCCGGGTCGTTCACCTGTTTCAATATCCAGTCGGAATAAGTCGACCGCATCCCAATCATATAGCTGCTCTGCTTTTTTATTATAGGTCCTTCAAGGGTCAGACGTGCCGTAACCGGACTAATTCCTCCATTAGCGCTGAAATTATTCTGGTTCCCCTGTTTGGTCCTGATATCGAACACCGATGAAAGCCTGCCTCCGAAACCTGCCGGAATATTGCCCTTGTATAATGTGAAATCTTTGATGGCATCGGAATTGAAGGCGGAAAAAAAACCAAGCAAATGGGAGGAGTTGTAAACCGGAATGTTATTAATGATAAAGTAGTTCTGATCGGTAGGACTTCCCCGTACATTCAGGCCTGCACTTCCTTCACCCACCGATTGCACACCCGGAAGTAACAGGCTGACTTTAATGACATCCTGTTCGCCCAGTACAAGGGGTATTTCCTTAATCTCCCGTGTGGCCAGCCGTTGAAATCCCATTTGTGTGGTTTTTACCAGTTGGTCTTTTGCAGCACTTATCACAACTGCATTTAAGGTAACCAGCCTTGGTTCGAGTGTCAGATCGAGCCGGCCGTCAGAAAGTACTTTCAGGTTTATACGTTTCTCTTTGGTTTCAATATTACCTGCAATCAGTTGCATATCGCCTTTTTCAACCTTTATCGTGTAGAATCCGGAGGCATCTGTTAATACGGCATTGGTAGTGCCATCAATTCTCAGCATTACACCAATGATGGGTGCGTTATCGGTCACATTCCTTACATATCCCGAGATGATGACTCCGGCCCGGTTATCGTTCACAATTTTGCCGACAGTTATGCGCTGCCCGGCAAAGTTACCGTTGGTTCCCATTAGTGCTCTGTTAGTCTTAACCACTGTGGGTTTGACTGATGTGATGTTTTCCCTGGTAGCGGTGGTGTTTAGGGTTTCCGCAGGTATCCCGGTTTTAAAAGAAGTGTTTGCGGTGATAAAGATATTGTTGTCATGGTCCATAACCGCAATGCGATGATATGGCCTGAGCATATTGTTTAGCTGTTTTGTCAGGCTTGAATCCTGAGTGCGGATGATGACGTTAAAATCAGGCAGACTGTCAGTTTCGTAAAAGAAGCGAACAGGGTAGCGGGCTTCAACCCTTTGAACAAAAGCGTTCCAGGTAAGGTTTTGAAAAGAGGCATCCCATTTAACAGGATAATCTTGTGTAGCACCCCTGAAAGAAAAGAGCAGTATAAAAGCAGCAGTAAGCCAGTTTTTAAGAATTGGGGACGTTAAGTTCATAACAAAATTTCATCAGTTTGCGGATTTCATCAGGGCTGGCTTTTCGGTATTTTATCTTTTTCTCTTTCAGGTATGTTCTGATTTCTTTTTTGTAGGGGCCATGATAGGAAAGAAACCACCTGAAAAGAGTCACATTGGTCAAACCTCGTTGATCGAGTATATAGTTGATTGATTGCTGATTGGAATACTTGCCCTTATTTTCGGTATCGTAAATTTTTATAAATGACTTCTTGTGTTTCTTCAGAAAAAGTACCTCTTTGCCTGCAATTTTCTCATAATAACCAGGCACATTCGGGACATTATCGAAGTTTGAGGGATTGACAAACGTGCAATTGCCAATTTCAAAAGAATCGACCAGTTCGGGACGCAGCAGCACATAGCGACTAACCTCCTTATTCAGTGGCTGCAACAGTAACAGTTGATCACCTGCAATATCATACAGTAGTTTAATATTGGCAAAATGTTGTCCTTTAATAAATATACCGGATTCTTCAGCATACGGACATTCAAAGAAAGGATTACCTAAAGCATTTGGCTTTTCAGGCCGGTAGACCGATCCGTTAACCAGCAGATCGTCGAAACCAAATATTTGATTGGTATATTGAACCAGTTGACCTGTCGAATAATCACCCGTTACGGGACCAGCCTGTCCATAAACCAGGCCCGAAACCGCAATAAAAACCACCAGCGTCAACAGGGTTTTCGAAACATCCGGAAAAGAATGGCGATGTGTCAGCATATAGGCCCTAAATATATTCATAGTTCCCGAGAAACATACTGATTTGTGTTGGTTTTTAAACAAACTACCCTAAAAACAATCATATTTTCAACTATTTTGCGGATAGCGAAACAAACTTTTCGTTAAGTTTACGCTAACAATAACCTTGTCAGGAGTAAGAAACCCCTTTACTAAATCCATAAAAGCAAAAACATGGAAAGAAGAACTTTTATTAAAGCATCAGGCGCATTTGCTGTTGGCGGATTACTCATCAATCCGTCAGCAACGTTAGCCCAATCATCAATGGCCGCAAAGAAAAGAATTGCCATGGTGGGCACCGGAGTCCGTGGAATTGGATTCTGGGGAAAAACCCTGGTAGAAAACTACAGCGATATACTGGAATTTGTTGGATTGTGTGATATCAACCCCGGTCGCCTGGCCTTTGCCAAAAAATATATGGGTGTGAATTGTAACACCTATACCGATTTTGATGCCATGATGAAGGAAGCCAAGCCCGAAATGCTTATTGTTACCACTGTTGATGCTACGCACCATGAGTTTATTGTAAAAGGTCTGGAATACGGGGCCGAAGTGTTCACAGAAAAACCACTGACCACTGACGAGGTGAAATGCCAGCTGATTCTTGATGCCGAAAGAAGAACCGGACGGAAAGTAAGGGTTGGGTTCAATTACCGGTACGGTACGCTGTTTACAAAACTAAAGGAATTGTTGGCAGAACAGCGGGTAGGGCTTATCACTTCAGTGGATTTTCACTGGTACCTGAATACCCACCATGGCGCCGACTATTTCAGAAGATGGCATGGATTTCGCGAAAAAAGCGGTACCTTGTTGGTACACAAGGCAACCCATCATTTCGACCTGTTGAACTGGTGGCTCGATTCCGATCCGGTTGAGGTGCATGCCTATGGAAAGCTTGAGCATTACGGGAAAAACAACACCTTTAGGGGAATGAAGTGTCGTGGCTGCGAACACCGGGAAAAGTGCAAGTTCTTTTGGGACATGACCAAGGATGATCACCTGATGCGTTTGTATGCCGACAATGAACAGCACGACGGCTATATCCGCGACAGTTGCGTGTGGCGTAATGAAATCGACATCTTCGATAAAATGGCAGTGCAGATCAAATATGCCAATGATGTTCAGGTAAGTTATTCGCTCACCGCTTATTCACCATACGAAGGATTAACCATTGCCTTTAACGGTATGAATGGTCGGATCGACTCATGGCAGGATCTTCCCTGGCGACAGGAGGAAAAGGTAAGCCAGGCCGACCGGCATGCACGTGAAATGAACCAGGCTGCTGAACCCGAATCAACAGCTTACGATGAGATTGTTGTATCGGAAAACTTTGGCAAATCAGAGCTTGTTCAGGTGCCTTTGGTTAGAGGCGGTCATGGCGGAGGCGACAAACGTTTGCAGGATAAGCTCTTCCGAAATCCGGATGCGCCTGATCCGTTAAAACACGCCGCCGGGTTACGCGATGGTGCCATGTCCATTCTGATTGGTGTTGCTGCACGTAAAAGCATTGATGAAGGTCGCCCGGTAAAAATCGCCGAACTAACTGACCTGACGCCACATCCGACCCGAAACCAGTAAAGCGACAACACTTCACAACATGTAACTAATACTTGTTAATTGATAATTTTGACTATATGAAATTTGGGAAATTTTTGCTTTTAACGTTGCCCCTGCTAGGGGTTGGCATTATGGCTAATTCGCAGGAAGCACGTATCGATACCGGCCGAATTAACGGGGCTATGTACAGGATTGTTATACCCGCAAACTGGAACCAAAACCTGGTTATGTACGCACATGGTTATGAAATGCCCGGAATGCCAGGTGGTCCGCAGGCCTTTCACAATGAGCGAAGTGATTTGTCAGCGAAACCCTTCCTCGACAGGGGATTTGCTGTAGCTCGTTCGGCCTATCGTAAAAAAGGCTGGGCAATGATTGAGGGTGTTGACGATACCGAAGCCCTGCGGGCGTATTTCTTCACAAAGTACGGCAAACCTGACACCTGTTACATTACCGGGCATTCAATGGGAGGGGGTATTACCCTGGCCACCATCGAAAACTTCGGACAGCACTACCAGGGAGCCATGCCCATGTGTCCGCTGGCCAATCATCCTTATTTGCAGACCAAAATGGCACTGGATATAAATGCTGTTTTTGCCGCACTTTTTCCCGGCGTAATGCCTTCGCTAGCCGATGTTACCAGCGATAAGGCCCCTGCTGTTTCTTTTCCTGCCATTCAACAGGCTATTGCAAAAGACACAACCCTGGCAGCTGCCATTGCGCGTCGTTATGAACTCAAACCAAAGGACTTACCCATGGTAATCATGTTCAACGACGGTGTATTGCGCGATATCAGCAGTCTGGCCGGCGGTAATGTGTTCGACAATACCAATACGCTTTATTCAGGTTTCCCTGACGACCGTACCGTAAATCAAAAAGTGGAGCGTATTGCGGCAAAGCCGGGTACCGGCGACTTTTATAAAAAATATGATCGTACCGGGATCATCAATTGTCCAACCCTTTTGATGCATACTATTTATGATCAGCTAATTCCGGCAAGTATGGCCGTGATTCCATACGACAATATGGTTCATTTACAGGGCAGGCAGGACAACCTGGTGGTGGTTTATACCAATGGGCAGGGACATTGCCAGTTTACACCCGATGAAACCGGAAAGGCTTTTGATTTATTGCGGAAATGGACCAGTATGGGCAGGAAACCTAAACCTGGAATATTATAAATGAAAAATACCATGAAGCTGAGATACCTGTTAACCGCTGCTTCACTGATTTTTGCTCACCTGCTTTTACAGGCAGGTAACCCCCGCCCGCGGAAGCAACAACCAACAACGCGGCCTAAAAACATTGTTTTTATCCTTTCCGACGATCACCGTTACGATTACATGAGTTTCCTTAAAAAAATTCCCTGGCTCGAAACCCCGCAAATGGACCGCATGGTGGCTGACGGAGCCTATATCCGTAACGCATTTGTCACTACCGCATTATCGTCTCCCAGCCGCGCTTCCATTCTTACAGGCATGTATTCTCATAACCATAAGGTGGTGGACAATTCAGCACCGCTGCCGTCGGGTCTTACCTTCTTTCCCGAATATCTTCAGCAGGCTGGTTATAGAACTGCCTTCTTTGGTAAATGGCACATGGGTAACGATACCGGTGATCCTCAGCCTGGATTTGATCATTGGGAAGGGTTCAGGGGACAGGGTGAGTACTGGAACCCCAGAATCAACACCAATGGTAAGTGGATACAGTATGGCGACAGTGCGTATGTTACGGATCTGCTTACGCAACACGCTATTGAATTTATGAAAAACCAACCCGCGGACAAACCTTTCTTTATTTATTTATCGCATAAAGGTGTTCATGCTGAATTCAGTCCGGCCACGCGCCATAAAGGATCCTACGCCGACAAAGAATTGGTTTTGCCTGCTTCTTACGGTGTTCCCCAATATGGTATACCCCCATTGCCCAGTATTGACAGCCTTACAGGTAAGGCTGCTTCGGGTAAGGACTATTATGGGGAGCATATGATGCCCGACTGGGTGAAAAACCAGCGCGAAAGCTGGCATGGCGTTGACTATTCGTATCACGGCCGTCCCTGGGATGTGCAGGTCAGAAATTACTGCGAAACATTGCGATCGGTGGATGAAAGCATTGGCGCGATATTGGACTACCTGAAAGCCGAAGGTCTTGAAGAGAATACCCTGGTCATATACATGGGTGATAACGGCTTTGCCTGGGGCGAACACGGACTGATCGATAAACGACAGTTTTACGAGGAATCGGTTCGTGTACCCATGCTGGTATATTGCCCTGGCATGCTAAAACCAGGCACTGTCATCGAGAATATGATACAGAACGTGGATATTGCACCAACCATGCTGGATTATGCCGGATTGGCAAAACCTGCACAGATGGTCGGATACTCATTTATACCCTTGCTGAAAGGCGAAAAAATACCCTGGCGTAACGAGATTTTCTATGAGTATTACTGGGAGTATGATTTTCCGCAAACACCCACCATGCATGGGGTACGCACCGACCGGTACAAGTATATCCGTTACCACGGTGTATGGGATACCAATGAATTTTACGATTTGCAGGACGATCCGGCCGAAACACGAAATCTTATTGCATTACCTGAACATCAGCAGATCATCAGGCAGATGAATAAGGCGTTGTACGACTGGCTCGAGTCGACCGATGGCATGAATATACCGCTTAAACGCGCCGAAAGACCGCACCTCGATCACCGGAACGCCGGAACCTATTGATGTTAAAGGATGACAGCATCGCTTACGAATTAAACCATATTTGACTGATGAAATGCCGTTTTATCACAGCTGCACTATTTTCGCTAAGTCTGTGTATAGCTCAGGCTCAGAAAAAGCCCAATATTATCATCGT
>JAFGVG010000200.1 GCA_016938095.1 Bacteroidales bacterium | reverse complement strand
AATAATTCCTTATCGGCAAGACCATATCCCTTTTCCCTGGCTTCAAGAGCCATAGTACCGCATGCCCAGGGGCCAATCCACAGCATCAGTTCAATATCCTTTGCGTTAAGCCACGAAAGCATTTTCTCAAACTGGGGCAGTCGGTTGTAATCTATTTCAAAATCATCATACCCAAAAGGCCCCGGCCCCCAGGGACGATCAATCCAGTAAGCCGTACAGGGTATATCATACGCCTGCATCATCAGGATGTCTTCGACCACTTCGGAATTATAAGGTGCTTTAACGACACTCCCTTCATAATAAACGTTGGAATGCTTATGCTCATCACGCCACCTCCAGGGGCCAAATGCCCAGCGTGGCGGAACAAAAGAAGGACCTGTTTCGAGGGCGTGTTGCTGTACAATCTGTTGAGGTGAATCCGCCACATAAATCTTAAAGGCCATGGCAGGCCCCTCAAATGCCACCTGCACAAACCCGGGCGATGCCTTACAGAAATCAAAAAGACCGGGCCAGGTTCCTTCCACAAACAGTCCATAATGGTTCGACGACAGGTAAAAAGGAGCGTATGCCGCAACGGTAGGCTTTACCTTCATCTCAACCCTTTCGTTTCGCAAATTAAGGGCCGTTTTCAGCCCGGGCTCCCACGATTTGTTCTGGTGACCGTCAACCACCCTTTCAAGCGCACCGGTGAAATATTCATCGTCTGTGGCCTGCGTATTGAAAAACCATTTGGTGGCTACGTTTTCTGAGGACAGCCCCAGTTTAACACTGACTTCACCGGTCCCCGTGGCAATACACATCTTCACCGTGTCGGTATTGCCGACGATCCATAACAGGCTTATCATACTATCCTGCTTTTGGGTCAGGTGGGGTTTGCCGGTAAGCCAGTTTATGTTACCGTTAGTCTCATACCCGATACTGCCGGTATCGGCATTTATAGGGGCAAAGGTTATGGCACTTCCATAAGGATTGGGGACAGCAATTACAGGATAATTTTTGATACCGCTGAGTTTAACAGATACCTGCCCTTTTTTACCACAGCCTGTGAGCACAATGGCCAAGATTGAAAGCAGGAATACATTGGCAATAAAAGTGTATATACGTCTCATGGATAATTGATTAAGTTTCATAAATCAAGGAAGTTTTTTCAATCCCTCCCATTTTACTTTCCAGGTGCCATCTTTGGGAAAGCCTGGCGCATCGCCTTCCGGACAACCATCCCACCCTGCACACATCATGGCCATGCTTAACAGCAAGGCTCCATTCCCCGGCAGGTAAATTTTAAGTCGCTGATCCTGGTAATTATGGCCATTGGGCAGGTAGGTGTTGGTTTCCACCTCCATAAACAGCGCATCAATGGCCCTTTCGGGTAACCCAAGCCGGGTAGCTGCCATGGCTGTCATGGGAAAGTCCCACCCCCAGGTCTCGAGCCATTGCCAGTTGTCCCATACAAATGCAAATGTTTTTTGCATGGTTGCCGGGTCAATCAGCGGACTGTTGGGCAACATGCCATATGTTCCGGTAACCATGGGATGATCGCTCATATAACGTTTATTGGTATAGGAATCGGGCGCACTTTCGGCCGACAGGTAGAAACCGTCTTTTTGCGGTAAGAGTGAAAGCTTCTTCAGCACGTTTTCCCATTCCTGGTTGGCTTCCATGCCCAGCCGTTTTCGCCATTCCTGCGCAACTGACAATGACCACTGCCAATAGGCAAGTTCAAAAGGAGCATTAAAGGTACTTTCGGCCGGAAATCTTTCCTGTGCCGGAATCAACAACGGACCTAATACATACCGGTTCCGCAGGGTATCATAACGTGCAAATGAAGCCATAAAATCGGCGGTTTCAAACACAATACCGGCATACTTTTTCAGCAATTCCGTATCGGCTGTGTTTCGGTAACAAAGTTCAGCCAGGTAAATGATATGCGGTTGCTGCCAGATCAGGAATGATCCCACTCCTGAAGGGCTGTCGTTTCCCAGTGTATCAGTCATTTTAGGCCACCTTAATCCTTTGTATCCCTGGCGTTGTGCTGTTTGCCTGGCCTTTTCGGCAATGGCCAGGTAATAATCGAGACTGTTCTGCAACAGTTCGGTACGCCCCCACAAGGCATAATGCGCCCCATGCCAGTAATGCATTTCGAGGTGAAACTTGCCGTGCCAGCTGTTAAAGGTGAGTCCTGTCTCCTGTGGTGGGAAATCGCCTGCACACTGCACTCTGGTGAGGTATTGAGACAATACAACCCGTCTCTCTAGCTCTTTCGCACGCGGATCGGTACTCCCTGAAAAGTCGACCGCACCGCCGCTGAGCCAAAATGCTTTCCAGGCAACTGCATTGTTTTCCACCACTTCATCAAAACCAGGCAATATGGCGGCAGGCTTATTTGCGGTGAACAAACAGCCAAACGATATCTCATTTTGTCCGGTGCCGGGTTCAAGATAAAATACATGCGGCGTTTTCTGGCTGATAACCGCATTGCCTTTCCAGTTAATACTTACTGAATATTTTGTCTCATCTATTTCCCGATTGATCACCGCCGAATTTGCCGCTTTGCAAAGTACAGAAGTATGCCTGTCGGGCTGGGTCCAGTCACATCCCGCATCGGTATGCTGCCCTGTCGGATAGGGAAACGAAAATTTTATAGTCATCTGGCCTTTTTTAATCAGTGGTGAAACCACCCTGGCAGCAATCATATCCATATCCTGGTGTGCAAAGGTGGTAACTTCAACCGTTTCGCCCTCTGCAACAAAGGTGCTGTGGATACAACCATTCCATGGGTTGAGTGTTTGGCGGATTTGTTTTATATCGTCGAGGCCCAAGACCGACCCATCGGGTCGGTGCAATTCCAGCCCGACGATTCCCAGGTGAAGACGGTGAGGGTTTTGCCTGAGGTAGTTCACAGCCTCCCGGTTACGGTCGGGGGAACGTACCTGCACCGAGTAGGGTATTTCGCGACCATCGAGCGTATAACGCTGAAGACTTTCCTCAAATTTATATGCCTCAATATTGGGAAAGCTATGCCAGCCCCATTCCGATTGTGTTCCAAGCGGAATACCTT
>JAFGVG010000199.1 GCA_016938095.1 Bacteroidales bacterium | reverse complement strand
TGTCGAGCCAGATTTTATTGTTAATAGAGGTTTCAGGTGCAATAAAATAATCCACCGTGCTATCCGCCACCCGGGCCGCAAGGGCTAGCTGCACATGTGTCTGTTCAATGCTGGGAATGGAAACAAATTTGGCATAAGGGTCAATATTGGGTTGAATTACCACGATGGTTTTCGGATCGGGTTTTTCGGTATAGGTATTGAACCTGACGAGTGAATAAACCCATGGCCCCAGCAAAATAACAAGTATAAGAATCGCCTGTGCGATCAACTGCCTGCGGGGTATTTTTGCTGTAAAACCATTTATCAGGTTAAAAAGCAATATGTTCATAAGCAATACCCAAAGCGATCCGCCCAGCACACCGGTGTATTCATACCACTGAATCATGCGGATATTGAAAGCAAACCCGTTCCCCAGGGTCAGCCAGGGCCATGATATTTCGGCGTTGTGGTAGAAGTATTCCCAGGTAATCCAGAAAAGGATAAGACTGAAATATCCTATTTGCGGTCCCATACGGCGTTTCACAAGGTGAAAGAGCCACATTACCAGTGACCACATGAGTGTATTGATCAATACCGCAGCCACCACTCCAATGAATGTGGCATTGAATATCCACCAGGTTGTTGCCGTATTCCAGCATAAAAAGGCCAGTGCAGCATACCTGAAAAAAACGCCTGTTTTATATTGCTGCTGATACCGGCAGAGATAGTCCTCAACAAATAACAAGGGGATAAGGGCAATCATCAGGAAAAGCCCGCTGCCCCATTCAAACCATGCGGGGACCAATAAAAATCCGCTTAAGACAGACAGTAAAAGAAGCCTTTTGGAATTCATGAAAACGATTTGGTGTTAACAATAACGGCAAATATATAATATAAATTCCTTTCGTTCCGCTACCCATGATTATAATATGCCTGGCAGGCACCTTCGCCAGATACCATACAGGCACCAACTGGGTTTGCCGGTGTGCATGCTTTGCCAAATAAACGGCAATCGTTTGGCCTGCTGATACCGCGCAACACTTCACCGCAGATGCATCCAGGAGGTTCGAAAGCCTGGGGAACATCAACAGGTATGTTTTGCAGGGCATCAAATGCCTTATATTTGCGCTGTAAACGCAGACCACTGTCGCTGATCTTACCAAGTCCGCGCCAATGCTCATCGCATACCTCGAAAACCGCTGATACCATTTCTCTTGCCTTTGGGTTACCGCTTACCGTTACGGCACGCCGGTACTGAATTTCAACCCCGGCGCGATTTTCTTCATGCATTTCCACCAGCATAAGTATGGCCTGCAACAAATCAACAGGCTCAAAGCCGGTAACCACAATGGCAATTTTGTGCTTTTCCACCAGGGCGTTGTACATATCGGCACCTGCAATGGTAGTCACATGGCCCGGGCCAATATATCCGTCTATGCGTATTCCTTGCTCAATGAGCGCATCCATTGCAGGAGGCATGAGTTTATGCATCGAAAAAACAAAAAAATTGTTCAGGCCAAGCTTTGCGGCTTCAATTACAGCAACTGCACTGGCAGGTGTAGTGGTTTCAAAACCGATACCTGTAAAAACAATTTTCCGGTTTGGGTTAGCCCGGGCCATTTCTATTGCTTCCAATGACGAATATACAATGTTGACGTCAGCTCCGTGTGCTTTTTCCAGGTCGAGGCTCGATTCCGAACCCGGCACCCTTAACAGATCTCCATAGGTCGCCAACTTCACACCAGGCACACGCGTAAAGGCAATCACCCGGTCAATAGCCGTCCGGTCGGTCACGCAAACCGGACAACCTGGCCCCGACACCAGCTCAATGTGCGAAGGTAAAAGCTGGGGAATGCCGAACTTACGAATGGCAAGTGTATGCCCGCCGCATACCTCCATGATACGTAAAGGCTTTTGCGATCTGTTTTTGATGGCTGCCGTGATTTTTTTTACCAGCGCAGCATCACGGAATTCATCCATGTACTTCATAACATGGTATTTTCGTTTCCCTGGTCCAGTTCAGCCAAGAGCTTCAGCGTTTCCATGGCCTCCTCCTCGCTGATCTTTTGCAAGGCAAACCCGGTATGCACCAGCACATAATCCCCTGGTTTTATATCTTCTACCAGGTGCAGACTGGTATTAACAATTGCCCCGTTAACCGAGGCTTTTGCCATAAGCCCATCAACTGATAATATTTTTGCCGGAATACTTAAACACATATTTATTGGTTGATTTGTTGATTGGTTGATTGGTTGATTGGTTGATTGATCTGTCAAATTATCGAATTATCGAATTGTCGAATTGTCTAATTATCACATTGTCGAATTGTCAAATTGCCGTATTTCTACTTTGAAATTTTACTTCCTGCTATGGCCAGCTGACCCAGCGCTATTCCTCCATCATTGCAGGGTACATGGCTATGCGTATAAACCGTAAAATTATCATTTACAAGCAGCATTTCAAGCTTTTCACTGATATATTTATTCTGAAAAATGCCGCCGGACAGCGCCACGCTGGTGATACCCGTTGACTTCCGTATACGCTGTGCGACCTGAAGAGATGCATTACACAGGGCATTGTGGAAGCGCGTAGCAATAATACCCACATCGGTATTGCCTTCCATATCCTTTACCATTTGTCGGATAGCCGGAATAAACGAAATTACATCTGAAATTTCAGTATCGTAACTATCCGTAATGTCTGGAATAATTGCCGATTCTAGCCTCATGGGCGCTTCGGCATGAAAACGGGCAGCATGGCATAACCCGGTAATGGAAGCAACAGCATCAAAGAGTCGGCCTGCTCCGCAGGACAGCGGACAATTGATATCTTTCTCCATGGCCTCAATAAGCAGGCTACATTTTTTTCTGCCGGCATATTCCAGCAAAGGCAATCGAAGTTGCATCAGGTCGACTCCAAAGGCCTGGTAGAGCAATGCAAGTCCCATCCTCCAGGGCTCATGTGTCACCAAGTCACCACCTGGCAGTGGCATATAGGCAAAATGACTGTATCGTGTAAAAACTGAATAATCACAAACCAGAAATTCGCTTCCCCAAGTGTGGCCATCTGTTCCGTAGCCCGTTCCATCAAAGGCAAGACCGATCACCTGTTCATCCACATTATTTTCAGCCATACACGACGCGATGTGAGCATGGTGATGTTGAACATACACAACGGGCAATCCCAAAGATGTCGCATACCGCGTTGACAAATAGTCGGGGTGCAGATCCGCGGCTATTTTGATAGGCTTTATGCGGAATAGTTGCTGAAATCGTGATACTGATTCTTCAAAAAACTGAAAGGTTTCATGGTTTTTCAAATCGCCAATATGCTGACTCAGGTAAGCACGGTTTTCCTTGCCTATACAAAAGCAACCCGACAATTCTGCACCAACTGCCAGTATGCCATTTACATCATACGAAAGCCTCAAAGGCTGCGGGACATAACCCCTTGACCTGCGCAGTATCCTTTCTTTATCTAAAATGATACGAACTACCGAATCGTCTGAACGGTTCACTATATCGCGGTTATACGTGATAACCCCGTTGGTAAGTTCCGAAAATGTACTCATTGCCAGGTTGTTGGAAATAATAACGGGCTCATCGGCAATATTTCCACTGGTCAATACAATGGCAGGGGTGTTGATATGTCCGAACAACAGGTAGTGAATAGGCATATAGGGAAGAAAAGCCCCAAGTGTATTAAGTCCCAACGTAACACCATGCGCCAGTTTGTTTTTATTGCCAATAATAACAACCGGCCGGCGCCACGAGGTAAGTGAACTGACTTCGGCTTCACCGGCCTCCCCATATATTTTCAGGCTTTCCAAATCGCGGAACATCACTGCAAAAGGCTTGCCTTCGCGCTGTTTCAATTGTCTCATGTTACTAACCGCAGCATCATTGGTAGCATCACACATCAGGTGAAAACCTCCCAAGCCTTTTATGGCCAGTAATCCGCCATTGTTAATAACCGCTGCCGACTGTTCAATGACCTCCTGCAAATTATCAGTACAATGCTTTCCGATGTGGAGTGTATATACAGGGCCACAACTATTGCATGCAACCGGCTGTGCATGAAAACGCCTGTCATTAATATCGTCGTATTCAGCCTGGCATTGCTCACACATTTTAAATACCGACATGGCCGTGTTGACCCTGTCATATGGAAAACTGCGGATGATCGAAAACCTCGGACCACAATTGGTGCAGTTGACGAACGGATAGTGCAGCCGGTGAGGCTGATTCAGGATATCGGCCAGACAATCTGGACAAACTGCTATATCGGGACATATCTCGGAGGTTTCATCTCCAAGATCCTGGCTGGCCAGGATGCTGAATCCGGTAAGCCCTTCGGGCAAATCCTGGTCAATTATCACTTCATCAACCTGGGCAACAACAGGGGCCAAATTTCTGAGATCCTCCATAAAACCGGCCATGTGTGAAGCTATGCCCTCCACGCGGATCATCACCCCATCGGTGCGGTTTACCACCCATCCGGTCAGGTGATGTTGCATGGCCATGCGGTAAACAAAAGGCCTATAACCTACGCCCTGGACAAGCCCTTTAACCTGCACCGTCATGGCTATCACGGTATTATGCTGATGAAGCTGCAATGTGAAAAAAATAACAGATGAATGATGATTTTTCTTAAAAGTAGAAAATTTATGGTATTTTAACCGTAATTTTAACATACCATAATTTCAGGTCAAAGACGATGATGAAAGCCAAATTGCCGCCGCGTACAGTTGAAAGGCTGAGCATATACCGTCGGCTGTTAGATAAATACAAGGACCTTGATGAAGCCCATATTCATTCGCACAAGCTTGCCGCTTTGTTAAACCTCACACCCGAACAGGTAAGGCGTGATTTAATGCTGATAGGCCTTACAGGAAATCATCGCAAAGGCTATAATATCAGTGCGTTAATTGGCCTGATTGGAGACACAATCGATCGCGAGGAAAGCCAGAAAGTGGCGCTGGCAGGTATCGGTAACCTGGGCAAAGCTGTAATCGGTTTCATCCGCAAGTCCAACACCCGGATGAATGTCGTAGCCGCCTTTGATATCGACAAAAACAAAGTAAACACGAGGCTTGCCGGTGTGCCTTGTTATGAGATAAGTCAGGCCGGAAAAATCATACATGACGAGCAGATCAGAATTGCCATATTGACCGTTCCGCCGGAAGCTGCAGCCGAAACCGCCTCCCTGTTGCTCGATTCGGGCATTAAGGGCATTCTCAATTTTACCTCGGTTCACCTGGATGTCCCACCGCATATTTATCTCAAAGACTATGATATCATTACCTCCCTCGAAGAAATCGGCTTCTTCATTACGGATTAATCATTTCTTATTTGCACTGGCAATTGTCACGGGGCCGGTTTCTGCCCAGCATCTTACGGCATTCCACGATAACCAGGAGAGGTTTTGCATTTTCGACAGGGGTAAAATCATCCAGGCCGAGTACCTGCCGGTTAGCCAGTTCAGTATAGGCGGGAATTGCATCGTATATACCGATAACAGAAACAGGTTGAAAATGTACCACAACGGCCGCATAACTGAGTTGGAATTAAACCGTCCTGACAAGTTAGTGGCATTGGACCACCTGGCTGTGTATTCGATCGGTGGTGTAGTAAAAATAATTGACAATGGAAAAACCGTGACCATAAGTACCAACGCGGTAGATTACCAGTCCGAGGATAGTCTGGTAACCTTTTACGACGTCTCGCGCGAGTTGCTGGCAGTGTATTATAAACGAAGGATCCATATGCTCGAAGACGGATTAGCGGGTCGTCCGGATAATCTTTTCAAAACAGCCGATAACCTCGTAGCCTATGTATCCTCACGCACCCAGGAGCTTAAGGTTTTTTACCGTGGTCAGAACCTCCCTATTGAATCGTTTCAATCGGGTGGAGATTTCAAAGCCGGTCGCGATATTGTGGCCTACATTAACCATTCCGACATGCAATTCAGGGTTTTTTCCCAGGGAAAGGTTTATGAAGTTGAAGCGTTTGCGCCAACGTCGTGGCAGGTTGGTAACGGTATTGCCGCTTATATGGATAATAACGGTTACTTCAGGGTTTTCAGCCGTGGTATAGCCGAGGATATTTCATCGCTGGAACCCGATTTCTACCGGGTGGTGGATAACATGATCATTTATGGTGAAAAGGGGTATTTTAAAGTATGGTATAACAACAGGATTTACACCCTTGAGTCCTTCATTCCGTCTGACTGGGAGGCTTCCTGGAATACGGTCGTTTACCGCGATCTGAACAAAAATATTAAAGTTTTCAGCAAAGGTGAAAGCAGGGTATTAACGTACGACCTGGCCGAAGGGATAAGCTTGAATCGCGATATAATTCTGATAAACAAAGGCTTAAACAATCATAATATTTATTATGAAGGAGAAAAATATTAATAAACAGATAAATACACACGACTGTTGATGAAATGTTAAGGTAATACAGAAAAAATTGAATAAAATTGCCATGGATATGCTATAATGGCAAACCAACAGGTTTAATTAGTATACGTATTGCTTATTTATCAGAAACAAATGCTTACCATGGCGAAAATACTCAGAACTGTTTTATTTCTACTGATGCTGACCGGTTTTACATCCGGAGCTTTCACGCAGGTGCTTGATCCGGATTTACTGCAAAAAGCCAAGTCATTGGGAATTACCCAGGAGCAGATTGATAAAGCATTATCGGGACAAACAGACCTGTCAAATGCCAAACAGGCACTACAGGGGGATAAGGCAACTGGCACCGTGCAACCTTTAAACCGTATTGCACCTGCAACGCTCACCCCGCTTGATTCTTTGCTTCTACAGTCGGTTTACGACAAGCGTAGCAAAATATTCGGACGCGAAATATTTTCAACCTACAACCTCACTTTTGCGCCCAATTACAATATGCCTACCCCGGCAAATTACATACTTGCTGCCGGAGACGAGGTGATCATCGATGTATGGGGTGCTTCGGAAATGAACCTGACTGCCACTATCTCACCTGAGGGAAACATTACCATACCCAGCCTTGGACTGGTTTATCTGAATGGTTTGTCGGTTGAGCAGGCCGAAGGCAAAATCAGATCTTCGCTGAAAAAAATTATGTCTGGGATCGGTAACCAAACTCAGGTTAAAGTATCGTTGGGACAAATACGTACCATAAAGGTAAACCTGGTAGGAGAGGCAACTGTTCCCGGTACTTACTCATTACCCTCACTGGCAACCCTTTTCAATGCGCTATATTCAGCCGGAGGGGTTAACGACATTGGCTCATTGCGGGCAATAAAGGTATACCGTAACAACAAAGAAGCGGGAACACTGGATTTGTATGACTTTTTGCTAAATGGTCATTACGATGCCAACATAAGGCTTGAGGATAATGACATTGTTATTGTGCCTACCTATCAGAACCTGGTCACCATCAGAGGAAAGGTAAAGCGAAACAGGACCTTTGAATTGACAAAAGAAGAAACGCTGGCTAATCTGATATCTTACGCAGGCGGTACGACCGGCGATGCATATACTGAAAATGTACAGGTAAAAAGAAGAACCGGCAGGATGTTTGATATTCATACCGTAAATGCAAATGAATTCGAATCATTTCAGATGCACGACGGCGACAGTGTATTTGTCGACAGTATCATTCACGAATACAGTAATAGACTGACCATAAAAGGTGCCGTGTGGCGACCGGGTGAATACGAACTTTGTGAAAAAACCGACAGTCTGTCTGAACTTATTGCTATTGCAGAAGGTCTGAAAGGCGATGCCTTTGCCTCGAGAGGTCAGATTACACGCATGAAAAATGATTATACATACGAGGTTATTCCCTTTTTAACGCGAAACATTGTATCGGGAACATCTGATATTGCCCTTTATCGAAATGATGAAATTTATATCCCTTCGATATTTGATCTTCGTGAGGAGTATTACCTGGTTGTTAAAGGCGAGATAAATCTCCCCGACACCATTGCCTTTTCGGAAAAAATGAGCATAGAGGACGCCATTATGCAATGTGGAGGATTAAAGGAGTCTGCCTCAGTAGAAAAGATAGAAGTGGCACGAAGGATTCAGGGACAGGCACAGTACACTCCAAAGACTGCCGAAGTTTTTACATTCAACATCGACCGAAACCTGGAAATTGCCACCGAAACAGCAGGATTTGTTTTACAGCCCTTTGATGAAATCATTGTAAGAAGCTCACCCGGATACCAGAAGCAGACCTCTGTATATGTTTATGGCCAAGTGCTCTTTAAGGGTGAATATGTATTGGCCAGTAACAGTGAAAGATTATCTGACCTCGTGAATAAAGCCGGAGGACTAACCCCTGATGCCTATATTCAGGGAGCCATTCTGAAAAGGAAATACTCCGAGGAGGAGATTGACAAAATCAAATCTATGTTACGGTTATCAAGATTAGATGCGCAAAAAAACATGGATAGTAACCTAAAGAATTTAGCGGGTGATTACCTCAACGATTCCATTGATATTGATTCCATAAAAATCGACCAGTATTACCCGGTTGGTATTGACCTGCAAACGGCGCTCAAAAACCCGGAGGGGCCGCAGGATATTATCCTCATGGATGATGACCAGCTGTATATCCCCAAGTACAATGGTGTGGTGAAGATATCGGGTGTAGTTCTTTATCCCAACGCCATAACCTATATCAAGGGTAAAAGATTGAGAGCCTATCTGTCGAAAAGCGGGGGATACCAGGATGGCGCCCGGAGAAAACCCTATGTGGTTTATATGAACGGGGACGTTGCTTCAACGCAGTCATTCCTGGGTATAAAAACATATCCGCGAATTGAACCCGGTTGTGAAATTGTGGTTCCTGCCAAACTACCCAAGGAAGACACCAATATGGCGGCTACTATGGCCATGGCCACCACGTCGGTTTCACTTGTTTCAGTTATGGCCATGCTGATAAACCTTTTCAGATAAAATCATCCCTTTGAATCTGATTAACCAAAATAGTCAAAACTTATCATCCGCTCAACCATGGAGGAAAAACCACAGAAAGTCAACCTGGAAATAGATATCAGGGAACTCATCCATGAACTTTGGATTAAACGGCGTCTGTTAATCAGGATTATTGCTGTTGCACTGATCATTGGGTTGATAGTTGCCCTCAGTATTCCCGGAGAATATACCTGCATTGTAAAAATGGCACCTGAAAACAACAAATCATCTATGAGCAGTGTAATGAGTCTGGCGGCCATAGCAGGCATAAATCTTGGTGCAGAAAGTACTGATGGAATTAACCTTTCCATTTACCCCGATATAGTTTACAGTACTCCTTTTATTTCCGAATTAATTAAAATGAAGATTTCATACGCAAAAGCAGATGAAATATCTACTTTATATCAGTACTTGGAAGTAAAGATAAAGGAGCCTTGGTTTAAAACTATTATTAAAGCGCCATTCAAACTGTTGGATTTCATACGTAATGGCAAAAAAGAAAGCAATGATAATATAGATATTTACCATCTATCCAGAGAACAAGATAAGATATTCAAAACTTTGCAGGAAAGAATAATTATCTCAATCGATAAAAAGACTGGAATAATAACTGCCGGAGTTACCATGCAGGATCCGCTGATTGCTGCAACTATTGCGGATTCACTTGTTGAAAAACTTGAGCAATTTATAATTGACTATCGTACAGACAAAGCCCGACTAGATCTTGCATACGCTACCAAGATGTTTAATGAAGCTAGCCAGAAGTATTTCACTGCCCAGGAAAACTATGCAAGATACCTTGATAAAAACAAAAACATCATTCTTGAATCGGTTAGGATAGAACAGGAAAGACTCATGAATGATCAGTCACTGGCATATAGCATTTATTCGACAATTGCCCAACAGGTAGAAACTGCCAGATTAAAGGTTCAGGAACAAACCCCGTGTGTAACCATTATTGAACCAGCCCGTATTCCAGTGAGAAAATCAAACGCTAGCAGATTGCTGATCCTATTTATTTCCATCCTTTTAGGAATGTGCTATGGTGTAATAAAAATATCAAGAGGCACAATTACAAAAGCCGAAAGGTAATAATCGTCAGGGAAAACAATTGATTCCTGCGCCATTGATTTAATGATAATAACTGGCCAGCCCGGAGAACTGGACATAAATGGAAAAAGGTTTGAACACCCTGAAACATCGCGCAAAGCAAAACAGAACGCTTCTTAATAATTTATCATATCTATCTCTACTGCAACTGTTCAATCTACTCTTGCCATTGATAACTTATCCCTATCTGATCCGGGTGTTGGGTAAGGATACCTTTGGTTTTGTTATCTTCGCTCAGGCCATAATAGGATATTTGCTGATTTTTGTAAGCTTTGGCTTTAATATTTCTGCGACTAAAGATATTAGTATTCACAGGAACAATAAGGAAAAGCTAAACGAAATCGTTAGCAGTATTTTGATCATCAAAGGACTCCTGTTTCTTCTCTCCCTGCTGATTTTGTTGGGACTTCTATTGTTAATACCCCAGGCCAAAGGCCATGAATGGCTTTTTTGTCTGACAATGTGGGTATGTTTTTACGACTTAATTTTCCCCATCTGGTATTTCCAGGGTATTGAACAAATGAAATATATCACCTATCTCACCCTGATGAGCAGGTTGGTGTTTTTAGGATTGATCTTTCTATTAATTCATTCATCCGATGATTATCTTTTGGTTCCATTGATAAACGGGATCGGTTCTTTTGTTGCCGGCACAGTGTCTCTTTTGATTATTTTCCGCTTTCATGATTTGGATTTTAAATGGCAAACCTTAAGTACCTTAAAACACTACTTCTCTGAATCTGTACCCATATTTATTTCTAATTTGTCAAGTAAAATTTATGTTAGTACTAATAAAGTTATCGCTGGTACCTTTTTAAGTATGGCAGATGTAGCATATTATGATCTGGCTGAGAAAATAATTGCGGTATTTAAAATTCCGCAGAGCATATTAAGCCAGGCATTCTTCCCAAGAATAAGTAAAGATAAGAACCGGCTATTCGTTAAGAAGACCTTGGTTTTATCATTGATAATTAACATGATATTGTTCTTGGTATTGATAATCTTATCCAAATACCTGGTACTTTTGCTAGGCGGCAATACCATGCTAAAAGCCTCTATGGTTGTAAATATACTGGCAATCAGCGTTCCTGTTATTGCAATGAGTAATGTTTTTGGAATACAATTTCTTATTCCATTTGGGTATAACAAAACTTTCAGCAGGATAATCATTATTTCTGGTATTTTCTATCTGGCATTGGCATTCATCATTTGGCTCACCAAACAATTTACAATCATTAATATTTCGGTTATAACAGTTATAACCGAGCTGTTTGTAACACTCTATATGCTTTATTACAGTAAAAAATATCGATTATGGAATTAAAGTACGATTTTTTAATTGTTGGTGCAGGTCTTTATGGTTCAGTTTTTGCTCACGAAGTTACAAGAAAAGGAAAAAAATGCCTGATTATCGATAAACGTGACCACATTGCAGGTAATGTGTTTACTAAAGAAATCGAAGGAATTGAAGTCCATCGTTACGGTGCCCATATTTTTCACACAAGCAACAAAAATATCTGGAACTATGTGAATTCATTTGCCGAATTCAACCGTTATACCAATTCACCCATCGCTAATTACAAGGGGGAACTTTACAATCTACCCTTTAATATGAATACCTTTTATCAGTTGTGGAAAATAAAAACGCCTTCTGAAGCCAAAGCCAAAATTGACGAACAAAGAGCTGAATATGCCCACATTTTGCATCCAAGAAATTTAGAGGAACAAGCACTTGTTCTGGTAGGTAAGGATATCTATGAGAAACTAATAAAAGGTTATACAGAAAAGCAATGGGGCAGATGTGCTACAGAAATTCCCGCCTTTATTATTAAAAGACTCCCAATTAGATTTACCTTTGACAATAACTACTTTAATGACACCTTTCAGGGTATACCCATTAACGGATATACAGCAATGCTGGAAAAAATGGTGGACGGAATCAGTATTCAACTTAAAACTGATTATTTCAGACATAGGGCTGGTTTTGAACATATTGCTGATAAAATAGTCTTTACAGGAAAAATTGATGAGTTTTTTGATTACCAATTGGGAAAGTTGGAGTACCGTAGTTTGCATTTTGAAAATGAACTTCTGGATATTCCTAATTTTCAAGGGAATGCTGTAGTCAATTATACAGAAAAGGAAGTGCCCTATACAAGAATTATTGAGCACAAACATTTTGAATTCGGAACACAAGACAAAACATATATAACCAGGGAATATCCAGATGAATTCTCGAAGGATAAAGAGCCTTATTATCCTGTAAATGATGATAGGAATCAGCAATTATTTGCCAAATACAAAGAATTGTCGCTAAGTTGTAAGAATGTAATATTTGGCGGTAGATTGGGTGAGTATAAGTATTATGATATGCATCAGGTAATAGAAAACGCCATGAATATGGCTAGAAGCATTTGAATCATGAGAAAATTTTATATCAGTAAAAACTATAGCGCAAAATTCACTGCTTCTTCTAAAGCAAAAATCGATTGTGAAATTATCGCAGAAAAGAACCATTATAAAAATCTGGGGCTTAGAAGGGAGACATTATCAAATCTTGTGCTGGGGCGTTTATATACCGTAGTTAGTGTATTCCTTGGTCTAATCAGGATGCCATTTAATTCAATACTTTTGTTGCAATATCCAACAAATCTGATTAGACTGATTTTTTTTATCGCCAGAATAAAGAAATCCAAAACCATAACTATAATTCACGATTTGGACTCACTGAGAGAAGCGCCTGTTGAAAACGAGATTTCATTGTTAAGTAAATCAGGTATTGTCATCGCTCATAATGAGGAGATGATCAGGTTTTTGCAAGGACAGGGGATGGAAAACAAAATAATTTCTTTGGATTTATTTGATTACCTGATGAACGAACCTAGAAATGAAATTAACTCCACAGTTATTAGCAATACTATTGAGATTGTGTTTGCAGGTAATTTAGCCAAAAGCACATTTTTACAACATATCGGAAAGGTGAGGTCGCAAAGAACTGTATTTAAACTATACGGCATTGGTTTTGATCTCATTAAGGATCATTGTCCCCATAACATAGTTTATGAAGGATTTTATTCTCCTAATGAATTGGTAAAATTCATTTCCGGAACATTTGGACTTGTATGGGATGGCGACAGTGTTGATACTTGTAGTGGAACAGCCGGAACATACCTTAAATACAACAACCCGCATAAAATGTCGCTTTATTTGTTAAGTGGTCTTCCTGTGCTGGTTTGGTCACGTTCGGCAACAGCCGGGTTCGTTTCAGCTAACAAGTTAGGTTTAGCAATCAATTCACTGCAAGATATTGCCAATCTTGAAAATAATCTTACAACGGATGAATATAAATTAATGTTGGATAATGTCAGAATAATCAAAGAAAAAATTGCAGCAGGCCATTTCCTTACAGCCGCTTTAAGCTTATCTGAAAAAGATATTTCCTCATGGAATTAGTACCTTTATACATATTAATTATTGAGGTCGCAATAATAATATTCGCTGATTATTATCTGTTTCATTCAAGATTGACGCCATCAATCGTTCTAATGGTGCCTTATTTGCTTATTGTTTTGATTACCATAATATTCGGAAACCGACTTGAACTTGTTTCATTCAATTATAACAGTTTATATGTTTGGATACTTGGTATAATACCATTTTGGATAGGAGGTGTCTTTATAAGACTACTATTCAGAAATCAGTTTACGCAAAAAGATCCGGATTCGGAGTTGCATTTTCCAAAATGGGTGTTGCACTTTTTTGTTTTCGTTGTACTTCTTTTGTTTGCTAAGTTTATGTTAACCTTAAGAAACGGATACGCTTTCGGTTCAAAAGATTTTGGTGAAGCCTTCATCGGAAAGGGTATATTCGGTCATCTTTCAAATTTACTTTTTGTAATTTTCCCCTATTTTATTATCGGTTTCAAAAAAAAACCTATTCCAATATTGCTGTTAATGCTGCTGGTATTAGCTATGGTGCTGTCCTACTGGTCGAAAACCTGGTTCTTATCGATAATTCAGACAGCTTTCCTAATTTCCATTTATTATAAAAGAATCAGGCTAACACCATTAACCATCATACTTCCATTACTTATTGGGATCCTATTCTTCGTACTATTTTATTCCTTTTCTGTTAAGGATAACCTAATGGCATTTGCTTCCCGGCACTTTATCGACTATCTGACTTCCGGTATTCTTCCATTAAGTGAATACATGAAGTATAATCACTTTACCGAGATCAGTCCGCAATACGTTTTCTCGCCTTTTATAAATCTTTATCATAGCTTGGCCGGAGGTGAAATGGTAGGTGCTCACAGTGAATTGTGGATCACTACAGATGTATTGAGTAATTTCGAAAGTAACGTTTTTACTTTTTTCGGTACTATTTATATTTATTCCGGAATATATTACGGTATTATCTTTTCTTTTATTTTAGGCCTGATCAACTATCTTTTGCTTTACCTTACCAAATCCAGAAACTCCTTTTTCATTGCAGCAGCTTATTTCAACGCTATCGCAATTTTATTCTGGGGCTGGTTCAATTGCAGTTTTGTACTGCTGCGATCGT
>JAFGVG010000198.1 GCA_016938095.1 Bacteroidales bacterium | reverse complement strand
GCTTATGCTACGGTTATAGGTGCCATAAGCGGTTTATTGGTGCTTATTGCAGCGTACCTCGGCAAAAAAAACAGGAAGGAATTCGAGGTTGGCAGATCGTTCCGTTATGATTCGGCAGTGATGCGAAAACTGCTTTATTTTGGTTATCCGGCCGGACTGGAGTTGTTTTTAAACTTTCTGGCCTTCAGTACCATGATTGCGCTCTTTCATTCACAGGGCAATGTGGTGGCAACTGCCAGCACCATCATGTTCAACTGGGACCTGATTTCGTTTATTCCCCTGTTGGGTATTGAAATTGCAGTGACCAGCCTGGTGGGTCGTTACATGGGTGCCGGTGATCCCGATACGGCACACCTGGCGGCCATGTCGGGGATAAAGACAGGCATATTTTATTCCGTGGTGATCCTGGCAATGTTCCTGTTGATTCCGGAGGCATTGGTGATGGTTTTCAGGCCCGAGGTGTCTGATGATGTATTTACTGGGGCCATCCCCATTGCCAAATCGATGATACGTTTGGCATCACTTTACGTGCTGATAGAGGCAGTGATGGTAGCCATTGTGGGAGCGCTTCGCGGGGCAGGGGATACGCACTTCACCATGCTGGTGACGGTAATTGGGCACTGGTCGTTAGTACCGGTGTTATATCTGCTTATGAAAGTCTGGGGGTTTTCGGCGGTTGCCGGCTGGCTGGGATTGATTATTTGCTTTATTATATTTTGTATAGTGCTTGTCTTCAGGTATCGCAGCAAAAAATGGCAGAAACTGAAAGTGGTGTAGGGGGCTGGATACTCGATACTGGATACTGGATGCTGGATACTGGATGTGTGTGAATTGGGTGTTGGGATCAGTGGTTTGACTACTGCTGCCACTGCTACTGCTTGTCTTCTGGTCTTCTAGTCTGATGGTCTACTAGTCTGATGGTCTACTGGTCTTCCAAACTACTGGTCTCCTAGTCACTTGTCACTTGTCCCTCGTCACTTTCTTGTTTCTTCTCTTGCTCATGACTCAAACCCTTGCTGATTCCTGCCGCTGCTACTGCTACTGCCGCTTTTCCCGGTTTTTCTCTTGCTCATTACTCAAACGCTTGCTGATTCCTGCTGGTCTTCTAATCTTGCAGTCTTGCAGTCATGCAGTCAATATGTCCAACTATTTTTTCATTTTTTCATTTCTTCATTCCTTCATTTCTTCATTCCTTCATTTGCTCATTACGCCAACTCTTGCTGATTTCTCCTGCTGCTTTCCTTCTTGATTCTGAATCTGTTTATAGTCTAATATGCCAATACAACCGATATTTTAACGGAAATATTTTGGCTGTTCCTGCTAAATGAATTAACTTGCGCACCCAATTAAAATCTATACATTATGCTACATTATAAAGAACTAGGGTTAGTTAACTCCAGAGACCTGTTCAAGGCTGCTGTTAAAGGTGGATACGCCATTCCGGCATTCAATTTTAACAACCTTGAGCAGATGCAGGCCATAATCGGTGCCTGTGTTGAGACCAAATCCCCGGTAATCCTTCAGGTATCCAAAGGTGCCCGTAAATATGCCAACCAGACCTTACTGCAATACCTCGCCAAAGGTGCTGTTGAATATGCCAAAGAACTGGGATATGCCATTCCCATTGTACTTCATCTTGACCATGGCGACTCTTTCGAAACCTGCAAATCGTGTATCGAAACGGGTTTTTCTTCGGTGATGATTGATGGTTCGCATTTGTCCTATGACGAAAATGTAAAAGTTACCCGTCAGGTTGTTGAATTTGCGCATCAGTTCGATGTGACGGTTGAAGGTGAACTGGGTGTGCTGGCCGGTATCGAAGATGAGGTTTCGGCTGAGCATTCGTCCTATACACGCCCCGAAGAAGTGGAAGACTTTGTTAAGAAAACCGGTGTTGATTCACTGGCTATTTCCATTGGTACTTCACATGGTGCTTTCAAATTCAAGGTAAAGCCAGGTGAACTGCCTCCGCCGTTGCGCTTTGACATTCTCGAAGAAGTTGAAAAACGCATCCCCGGATTCCCCATCGTGTTGCATGGTGCTTCTTCGGTTCCCCAGGATATCGTGGCTGAAATCAACCAGTATGGCGGCAAAATGGAGAACGCTGCAGGTGTTCCCGAAGATCAGCTCCGTAAAGCTGCTGCTTCGGCTGTTTGCAAAATCAACATCGACAGCGATGGCCGTCTGGCAATGACTGCAGCTATTCGTAAAGTATTTATCGAGAAACCGGGCGAATTCGACCCACGCAATTACCTGGGCCCTGCCCGCGATAAACTGAGAGAATTGTACAAGCATAAGATTATTAATGTTTTGGGAAGCGCCAACAGGGTTTGATTCTCAAACAATTACATAAAGAAAAAAAGAGACTCGGTATCCGGGTCTCTTTTTTTATGGCGTACTTTTTGTTGCTTTTTTTGTTCGTTGCAATTTTGAAGGAATAAACTAATTTTATAGCCCGGTTGTTATATTAACACTGCTGGTTTGGAACTATGATCCCAATGACAAGAAAATCCGTTTTGATTCTCCTGTTTGCCGGCCTTTCAACTGTCGGGTTTTCCCAGTTTTACAATGGCCATCAGATGAGCTTTGGTAAAAACCGGGTTCAGTTCAACGAATTTGTCTGGTCGTTCACCCGCCATGAGAAGTACGACGTTTACTTTAATGAAGATGGCAAAAACCTCGCGGATTACACTGCCGATTATGCCGAACAGGTTATACCCGTACTGGAATCGTTTTTCGATTATGCGCTGGAAAAGCGTATACTTTTTATTGTATACAACCGGCTCTCCGATTTCAGACAGAGCAATATCGGACTGGTTACCGGTAACGACGAATACAACATAGGCGGCGTGACCAATGTAAGCCGTAACAAGGCATTTTTGTATTTCGAAGGCGACTACGATGCTTATGATCAGCAAATTACAGCGGTGGTTGCCCGCATTTTGGTCTACGAAATGCTTCACGGGACCGACCTGATCGACAACGTTGCCAATGCTACACTTTCCAATATACCTCGCTGGTATAGTGAAGGCCTTATTGCTTACCTTTCCCGAAAATGGGATGTTGAAACAGAAAACCGTGTGAAAGATGGCATTATCAATGGTAAATACGAAAAATTCAATCGACTTACCGGCGAGGACGCAGTATACGCCGGACATTCGTTTTGGAAATATATAGCTGACACTTATGGTGAGTCAGTTATTCCCAATATTGTCTACCTTACCAGTATCAGCAAGTCCATAAAGAGTGGTTTTTCTGATGTTTTGGGACTTTCACTCAAGGAAATGAGCTTCGACTGGATGGGCTATTACCTCAACCTTTTTGCCGACGAAGGTAACCGACCTGCTACACCTGAATCAGGCAAACTGTTAAAGCGAACCAAAAAAGGGGTGGTTTATCAAAAAGCTAAGATAAGTCCAACGGGCAATTACCTGGTATATGCAACCAACCAAATGGGCCTTTACAAAATATTTCTGTATGACACCCAAACTGGCAAAAAGAAAAAAATCTTCAAAAGGGAATACCGCCTGGAGCAAATTATTGATTACAGTTATCCGGTTGTTGCCTGGCATCCCTCAGCACGTTATATTGCTTTTATAACCGAAGAAAAGGGAGGACTGAAGCTTTATTATTACAATATTGCCGAGAAAAGTCTTACCGTGCGTAATTTTCTGTACTTCGACAAGGTACTTGATTTTTCATTTTCAGCAGAAGGCTCAAGCTTTGTTTTTTCGGGAACACGTAACGGAAAAACAGATATTTACGTTTTTGACCTTGCTTCATCTACTTTCCGACAAATAACCAATGATTGGGCCGATGATCTTCATCCGCGCTTTATCCAGAATGACGAGAAAATCATTTTTAGTTCCAACCGGCTTTCCGATACGTTGAACACATCGTCTGAACAACTCAGACGCGCCCCGGTGAACGATCTTTTCATTTATGATAGTAAAAACCAGTCGGATATTCTAATGCGTCTCAGCGAAAATAGTTATGCAAATAAAACTTATCCCCAGGAGATAGGGCATAACCGGTTTGTTCAGCTATCCGATGGGCAGGGCATCGTAAACCGCTACATTGCTAAATTCGATAGTACAGTGAGCATGGTTGACACAGCCATTCATTACCGGTATTTTGCCGAAACAACACCGCTAACACAGTATTCATCCAACATAATCGAACAGGATTATCAGCAGGCATCGGGCATGGTTGCCGATATTATGTTTAACAAACAACGGTACAATATCTGGCACTACCCGCTTGATGAACTGGATGTTATCCCCGGCAAAATTGAGCCCACCCCCTCGCAACGTGCCAGAATGAAAAAACTGGCAGAGGCAGACAGTATTCAACAAATTAAAAAGGATGTCATACCCATTTCACGGGTTGCCGATAACGTGCTTATTAACGGTGAAGATACCATTACCCTCGGTGATGGACTGATCGATATAAACCGGTATATTTTTGAAGTCGAAAAGCTTAACAATTACAACCAGCAACTTGAGAATAAGCAATTGCAGCTGGCCATTGACACCATGGCTGAAAGCACTCCCAGGGTGAGGTTATACCAACCGGTATTTTACCAGAACAACATGGTAACGCAAATTGATTTCAACTTCCTTAACAATTCGTATCAGGCATTTACCGGCGGGGCCTTTTATTTCAATCCCGGATTGAATGTGTTATTTAAAATTGGGGCCAACGATTTGTTCGAAAATCTGAAAATCACCGGAGGTATGAGGCTCTCTCCCGATTTTGATGCCAACGAATACCTGCTGAGCTTTGAAAACCTGGAAAGAAGACTCGATAAATCGCTGATCTTTTACCGGCAAGCCTTTAAAGCTACGGGTTATGACGAGCCCAATTATTTCGAGATCAAAACCCACTCGCATACCTTATCGCTCCTGCTAAAATACCCCATTAACCAGGTAAAATCGTTT